>NZ_JBSFWU010000096.1:0-29079 GCF_053594995.1 Streptomyces sp. NPDC002536 | reverse complement strand
CCGTTTCCTGGGGCTGCGCCCCAGACCCCCTTGTCGCGGCTCCGCCGCTCGTCCTCAAACGCCGGACGGGCTGATTTTGCGCCCCGTCAGGGGCGCGGGGAACTGCGCGACCAGCCACAGCCGGCCCGCAGTCGCAAAACCAAGGGGGCTTGGGGCACAGCCCCAAGAAACGGTGAAAGGGCGGGACCGGGGCCTCACACCCCACACCGGAACACGGCCACGGTCCTCCCCGGAACGGTGAAGGCACCCGATCCGCGGTCGTACGAAGCCGACTTCACCACCCCATCCGCCCCCGCACCCTGCACCGGGTGCAACACCCACCCCGCACCCCCCGCCGGCGCCGGCACCCGCTGCACCTGCGTGCCCGGGGTCGCGTTGAAGACGACCATCAGGTCCCCCACCCGCATGGTGACGACCCCCGGCGTCTCGCCCGGCCCCGACAGCGGGAACGACAGCGTGCCCCCGTCGAACGCCCGCTCCGTCGTCCGGATCCGCAGCAGGTCCCGGTACGCCGCCGACGCCGCCTCCCGCGGGCCGCAGCCGGCGCGCAGGGACGGGTCCGCCAACAGCGGCCGTGCGTACGGCCACTTCGATGCGTTGTCCGCCGCCGGAGGCAACCCGCGGCCGAAGCCGTTGCCCTGCCCGTCCCGGCAGTCCCAGTGGATCGCGTTGAACCAGTCGCCGCTGTCATAGCTGTTGCGGTCCAGGGACTTGGAGCGCAGCAGGTCCGTACCGGCCTGCGAGAGTGCCGGGCCCCGGGACAGCGCCGCCGTGGCCATCGCCACGACCTGCATCCGCGCCCGGTCGGCGGGCGTCACCGACCGCGGGAGCTTGTACGCGAGCGCGTCGTACAGCGTCTCGTTGTCGTGCGCGTCCACGTACGCGAGCGCATCGCCCGGCGCGGCCGCGTACCCCGCGGGCTGGCCGTTGTAGTCGACGTCGGCGCCGCGCACCTCCCGCCCCGTCGAGTCCGTGAAGCGGAAGTCCGCGAGGTTGCCCGTCAGGCCGACCTTGATCAGGTCCTGGTCGTGCAGCAGCCGGGCCCGCTGTTCCTGCGGACTGCCGTTGACCGGCGCGCCGTTGGGGTCCGTGAACAGGCCGGAACCGAAGCCCTGCACCCTGGGATCCGCGTCGAAGGGGCCGCCGCCGCGCACCGCGTCGCGTGCGCGGTCGGAGAAGGTGGCGATGCCGGTGCCGGCCATGTTCTTCTGGGTGGCCTGGACGAAGCGGGCGTCGTTCGCGACTTCGCCGAAGTTCCAGCCCTCCCCGTAGAGGATGACCGCCTTGCCGTCCACGCCGTCCTTGGCGGGCGTCAGGGCGTCGAGCGCCTTGCGCACCGCGAGGATGTTCGCCTTGGGGTGGTGGCCCATGAGGTCGAAGCGGAAGCCGTCGACCTTGTACTGCTTCGCCCAGGTGACGACGGAGTCGACGACGAGCCTGCCCATCATGGCGTGTTCGGGCGCGGTGTTGGCGCAGCAGGTGGAGGTGGCCACCGTGCCGTCGTCGAGCAGGCGCTGGTAGTAGCCGGGGACGATCCGGTCGAGGACGGACTTGTCGTCCTGGCCCGACGCCGCGGTGTGGTTGTAGACGACGTCCATGACGGTCCGCAGCCCGGCGCCGGACAGCCCCTGCACCATCTGCCGGAACTCCCGTGTCCGGCCCGGCCCTTCGGAGTCGGTGGCGTACGAGCCCTCGGGCACGGTGTAGTGCAGCGGGTCGTAGCCCCAGTTGTAGGCGTCGCGGGCGGCCGTCCTGCCCACGCACTCCTGCTGCTTGTCGGAGTCTGCGGGGAACGAACCCAGGTCGCAGGGAGGCGTGGCCTGGTCGGCCCGCCGCTCCGGGACCGTCGCGAAGTCGAAGACGGGGAGCAGGTGCACGTACGACGTGCCGGAGGCGGCCAGTTGCCGCAGGTGCCGCATGCCCGCGGAGGAGGTGTCCGTGAAGGCCAGGTACTGGCCGGGGTGCCGCGACGTGCGGTCCTCGACGGAGAAGTCGCGGACGTGCAGCTCCTGGATCCGGGCGTTCCGCAGCGGCACCGCCTTCGGCTTGCGCAGGGTCCGCCAGCCGGGCGGGGCGAGGGCCGGGTCGTCGAGGTCGGTGACGACGCTGCGCACCGAGTCGGTGGTGAGGGCGGTGGAGTAGGGGTCGGTCACGTGGTTGGTGACGACCTTCCGCAGCGACGGGGCCCACACGGTGACGGCGTAGCGGTAGGTCCTGCCGGTCCACGAGCGGGGGCCGGTGGCGCTCCAGACGCCGGTTGCCGCGTCGCGGCGCATGGGGACGGTCCCGCCGTCGAGTTCGAGGGCGACGGTACGGGCCGTGGGGGCCCACACGGAGAGGGTGGGGCGGCCGTTGCGGAAGACGGGTCCGAGGCGGGTGCCGGCCGCGGGGCCGGCGTAGAGGTCGTCGAGGACGCCGGCGATCTGGACGCCGGTGGTGACGCCGTCGTCCGACTCGGCAGTCAGTGCGCCTCTGAGCGCGGTGCGCTCGTCGCTCTCGCGGGCGTTGACATGGAAGGCGTCGTAACCCGCTGCTAGGTGCGGGTACTTGGCCAGTCCGCCGGGCTGACGGGTGAGGGTGAAGCGGCCCCCGTCATGGACGAGGCGGTGCGGGCGACCAGGGTCGCCGAGTCCCTTGGGCCACGCGACCGTGGTGCGGTCGATCCACTGGACCCGAGCCCCTTGAACGGGGGCGGCATGCGCAGGAACAGCACCCAGTAAGGACAGCACAATACTGAGGGCCAGCGCCCCGTAAGGGGCGCGGGGAACTGCGCGACCGGCCACAGACGGCCCGCACCCGAACCTCACACGCATCCGCGCGCCCCCGCGTACAAGGCCAGCGCCGTCCCCGGCGCCACCGAAGCCGTGAACGTCCCGTCCCCGCCCACCATCACTCTCCGCCCACTCTGCACATCGCAATAGTTCCCGCCCGGCAGCGAGGACTTGAACGTCCGGTTCACCGCGAACCCCTCGTGGTTGACGACCACATATCCCTTGTCACCCCGCCCGAAGGCGATCGCCTGGTACCCGTTGTCCCACCAGTCGCCGACCCCGGTCCCCCGCACCGCATTGCGGAAGCCCACCATCGACTCGATCTCCGGCCACTTGTGCTGGCACTTCCACCCGTCCTGCCAGCAAGCCTTCACAGTCCCGCCGCCAGGCGGCCCCGCATCGCGGTCGGTGAACTCGTAGCCGGACTGGACGTCCGGCGAGCCGTACGGCCACGCCAGCATGAAGACGTGCGCCAGCGTGTAGTCCGCGCCGTCCTTGTACGTGAGCGTGTCGCCGTTGCGCTCGGTGTCGTGGTTGTCGACGAAGACCGACGCCTTGTCCCCCGGCATATAGGCCCAGCCCTCGCCGAAGTTCTTCAGATAGGCCAGCCGTTCGTGCTGGAACACCCGCTTGAGGTCCCACGCGTAGCGGAACTCCTGGGCGTCGCCGGTGCGCAGGTATTCCTCCGGCTGCACGGCCTCGCCCTGACCGTAGATGGTCTCCTGTTTCCAGTAGACGTCCGGCTTGCTCAGTCTGCTCTTGACGGCGGCGAGGTCGTCCGCGGCGATGTGCTTGGCCGCGTCGATGCGGAAGCCGTCGGCGCCCAGCGACAGCAGGTCGTTCAGGTACTGCGCCTCCCGGTCGCGGACGTGTTCGCTGCCGGTGTCGAGGTCGGCCAGGCCCACGAGTTCGCAGTTCTGGACGTCGTTCCGGTCGGTGTAGTTGCTGACCGGCTTGCGGCAGGTGTGGAAGTCGGCATCCTGGTACGTGCCCGGGTAGCCGTACTTGGTGTAGACGGTCCCTCCGGTCCCGGTGCCCGCGCCGGCGGCCATGTGGTTGAGGACGGCGTCCACGACGACCTTCACCCCGGCGGCGTGGCAGGCGCCGACCATGGCGGAGAAGGCGTTCCGGTCGCCGAGCCGTCCGGCGATGCGGTAGCTCACGGGCTGGTACGAGGTCCACCACTGCGGGCCCTGGATGTGCTCCTGGGGCGGCGAGACCTGGACGTAGCCGTAGCCGGCGGGGCCCAGGGTGTCCTTGCACTCCTTCGCCACGGATGCGTAGTTCCACTCGAAAAGGACAGCAGTGACGTCTTTCTCGCCGGGTACAGCGGCCTGCGCCGGTGGCGCCTGCGGCGTCGTCACGGCCGCTCCCGCCGCGAGGGCGACGGCAACGGCCTTGGCTCTCCGGACGATTCCGGGCATGGCGGTGGGAGCCATGGAGCCTCCTGGGGGGTGAAGGGCTCACGAGACCGTACGAGTCTCTTTCCGATCTTGCAAGGTCTTTCGCAAGAGATTTCAGCCTGTTAACTTCCTCCTCAGCTCGGGCCGCCGCACCAGGCCGGCCTCCTTGAAGAGGAGATCCATATGCGAAGAGGCATATCGGTCGCCGCCGTCGTCGGTGTGCTGGCCCTGACGGCGACCGCCTGCGGCGGGGACGGCGACAACGGGAGCGACGGCGCCAAGGCGGCGAGCGACCCGGGCAGCGTGAGCGGCACCGTCACCTGGTGGGACACCTCCGACGCCACCAACGAGGCACCGGCCTTCAAGAAGCTGGTCACGGCCTTCGAGGCCAAGTACCCCAAGATCAAGGTCGATTACGTCAACGTGCCCTTCGACCAGGCGCAGCAGAAGTTCAAGACGGCCGCCTCCACCGGCAAGGGTGCGCCCGACGTGCTGCGCTCCGACGTCGGCTGGACCCCGGGCTTCGCCCAGCTCGGCTACCTCAAGGACCTCACCGGCACGCCCGCCCTCGACAAGCAGGGCGACTTCCTGGAAGGGCCGTTGAAGAACGCGGCGTACCAGGGCAAGACGTACGGCGCCCCGCAGGTCACCGACACGCTCGGGCTTCTCTACAACAAGGACCTCTTCCAGAAGGCCGGCATCGACAAGCCGCCGGCCAACTGGCACGAGGTGAAGGACGCGGCACAGAAGATCAAGGACAAGACGGGCGCGGGCGGCATCGGCCTGAGCCCCGACAGCTACTACTCGCTGCCCTTCCTCTACGGCGAGAACAGCGACATGGTGAACGTCGCCGACAAGAAGATCACCATCTCCGACGCGGCGTCGCTGAAGGGCATCGAGACCGCCGTGGACCTCGTCAAGTCCGGTGCCGCGCCGAAGCCTGCGGGGACCGACGGGTACAACGCACTCAAGACGGACTTCAAGAACGGCAAGCTGGCGATGCTGGTCGACGGGCCGTGGGCGACGAAGGAGATCTTCGGCGGCGACGCCTTCAAGACGAAGGAGAACCTGGGCATCTCCCCGGTCCCCGCGGGCTCCACGGGCACCGCCGGGGCACCCGTCGGCGGGCACAACCTCGTCGTCTACGCCGGTTCCAAGAACTTCGACGCGTCGTACCTCTTCGTGAGGTTCATGACAGACACGGCGCAGGAGGAGGCCGCGTCCACGGCGATCGGCGTGCTGCCGACCCGCAAGTCCGCCTACACGAAGGACGTGCTGGCCGACCCTGTGCGCAACGCCTACCACCAGGCGCTGAGCAAGGCGCACGCGCGGCCGGCGATCCCGCAGGGCGGTGACCTGTTCACGGACTGGCTGCAGCACTACACGAAGATCCTGACGCTGAAGGAGGAGCCGAAGGAGGGGCTGGACGCCACTGCCAAGGCCTGGCAGTCGGCGCTGCTGAAGGACTACGAGATCCAGAAGTAGCCTGCTATGACGACCCGCATCCGCCGCTCCTTCGCAACCCACTGGTACGCCTGGGCCATGGTCCTCCCCGTGGTCCTCGTGCTGGCCGTGCTCGTCGGCTACCCCCTCGGCCGGGGCATCTACCTGTCCTTCACCGATGCCAACGAGGCCAACGTCGGGCGCACCATCGGCGTCAACCACATTCCCTCCACCTACCGGTTCGTCGGGCTCGACAACTACTGGAAGGTGCTCTCCGGGCAGGAGGGCCACTTCTACTCGCGCCTCACCTGGACCGTCCTCTGGACCGCGTCCTGTGTCCTGCTGCACTACGTGCTCGGTCTCGGCCTCGCGCTGCTGCTCAACCGCAAGGTGCGGTTCCGGGCGCTCTACCGGGTGCTGCTGATCCTGCCGTGGGCGGTGCCGGCGTTCGTCGCCACCTTCTCCTGGCGGCTGATCTTCAACGAGAAGTACGGCGTCCTCAACGCCGTCCTCGACCGGCTGGGCCTCGGCACGGTCGACTGGCTCGGCGACGCCACGCTCCAGAAGGTCTCGGCCGTCGCCGTGAACGTCTGGCTCGGGGTGCCGTTCATGATGGTCGCCATCCTCGGCGGACTGCAGGCGATCCCGGGCGAGTTGCACGAGGCCGCCGAGATGGACGGCGCCTCGCCCTGGCAGCGCTTCCGGCACGTGACGCTCCCGGGGCTCCGCCCCGTCAGCGGGACCGTCATCCTGCTGGGCACCATCTGGACGTTCAACATGTTCCAGGTCATCTACCTGCTGATCGGCCAAGGGGCCAGCTCGGACAGCGAGATCCTGGTGACGTACTCCTACCGGCTCGCCTTCCAGGGCGTCCGCGACTACGCGGGCTCGGCGACGTACGGCATCCTCATCCTCTCGCTGCTCCTCGTCTTCGCCGTCTTCTACCGCCGGATGCTCACCCGACAGGAGACCGCGCGATGAGCAGCAGCACCGTCAAGCCCGTCCGCCCGCGCGGCGAGCGCTCCCACGCCGCCTCCGTCGGCCTGCACGCCGCGCTCGCCGCCGCGTCCCTCGTCTCGCTCTTCCCCGTCCTGTTCATCGTCTACGTGTCGCTGCGCGGCCGCGACGGCTGGCAGGAGCCCATGCGGCTCACGGGCGGGCTGAGCCTCTCCAACTACAGCCACATCCTCGGGCAGACGAAGTTCCTGACCTGGTTCGGCAATTCGGTGATCGTCGCGCTGGGCGCGACCGCGCTCGGCGTGCTCGTCTCCGCGACCGCGGGCTATGCGGTCTCGCGGATGCGCTTCCCCGGCCACCGGCCGCTGATGTGGACCTTCCTGGTCGTCCAGATGTTCCCGATGGCGGTGCTGATCGTGCCGCTCTACACCATCCTCGGACAGCTGGAGCTGCTCGACTCCTACACCGGCCTGATCCTCACCTACTGCTCGGTGTCGGTGCCGTTCTGCGCCTGGATGCTCAAGGGGTACTTCGACTCCATACCGGCCGAGATCGACGAGGCCGGCCGCGTCGACGGGCTCACGCCCTTCGGCACCTTCTGGCGGCTGATCGTGCCGCTGGCCCGGCCGGGCCTGGCCGTCACCGGCTTCTACTCCTTCATCACCGCCTGGGGCGAAGTGGCCTTCGCCAGCCAGTTCATGAGCAGCGAGGAGCACTACACCCTCGCCGTCGGCCTGCAGACCTTCGTCGGCCAGCAGAAGGCCGAGTGGGGGCTGATGACCGCCGCGGCCGTGCTCATCACCGTCCCGGCCGGGCTGGTGTTCTTCCTCGCCCAGCGGCACCTCGTCGCCGGACTGACCGCCGGTGGCACCAAGGGCTGAAACAGGAGCTCACCTTGTTCCGCCCCCGTCGTTGACCCGTGCATCCGCTGCACCACGCCCTTCAGCCGCGTACACCCCGACCCGATAGGACGTACATGACCCAGGACCTCGCGCCCTCCGTACGCCAGGCCGTCCGCCCCGCCGAGCAGGCGGAGGGATGGTGGCGCAGTGCCGTCATCTACCAGGTGTACGTGCGGTCGTTCGCCGACAGCGACGGCGACGGCATCGGCGACCTGCGCGGGATCCGCGAGCGGCTGCCCTATCTGGCCGGCCTGGGCGTGGACGCGCTGTGGCTGACCCCGTTCTACGCCTCGCCGCAGGCCGACGGCGGGTACGACGTGGCGGACTACCGGGCGGTGGACCCGCTGTTCGGGCAGCTGTCGGACGCCGACGACCTGGTGCGCGAGGCGCACCGGCTGGGCCTGCGGGTCATCGTCGACATCGTGCCGAACCACACCTCCGACCAGCATGTCTGGTTCCAGGCCGCGCTCGCGGGCCGCCGGGAGGGGACGGCCCGCGAGCGCTACCACTTCCGGCCCGGCCGGGGCGAGGGCGGTGAACTGCCGCCGAACGACTGGGAGTCCGTCTTCGGCGGCCCGGCCTGGACCCGGATCAGCGAGCCGGACGGCACGCCGGGCGACTGGTACCTGCACCTGTTCGCGCCCGAGCAGCCGGACCTCAACTGGGAGAACCCGGAGGTGCGGGAGGAGTTCGTGTCCGTCCTGCGGTTCTGGCTGGACCTGGGCGTGGACGGCTTCCGGATCGACGTCGCGCACGGCATGGTCAAGGCCCCCGGGCTGCCCGACATCGGGCGCACGGAACAGGCCAAGCTCATCGGGGCACAGGTGCTGCCGTTCTTCGACCAGGACGGGGTGCACGAGATCCACCGCGCCTGGCGGCAGTTGCTGGACTCCTACGACGGGCAGCGCATCGGCGTCGCGGAGGCATGGGCCCCGACGTCCGAGCGGCTCGCCCTGTACGTCCGTCCGGACGAACTGCACCAGGCCTTCAACTTCCAGTTCCTGACGTGCGACTGGGACGCCCAGGCGATGCGGGACGTCATCGACGGGTCGCTCGCGGCCACGCAGTCTGTGGGGGCGCCGACGACGTGGGTGCTGTCCAACCACGACGTGGTGCGGCACACCACCCGCTACGGCGGGGACGACACCGGACTCGGCCTGCGGCGGGCCCGGGCCGCGGCGCTGCTGATGCTCGCGCTGCCCGGCTCGGCCTACGTCTACCAGGGCGAGGAGCTGGGGCTGCCGGAGGTGACGGACCTGCCGGACGAGGTGCGCCAGGACCCGGCGTTCTTCCGCGGTGACGGGCAGGACGGCACCCGTGACGGCTGCCGGGTGCCGATCCCGTGGGAGGGCGAGGAGGCCCCGTACGGCTTCGGCCCGGGCGGCAGCTGGTTGCCGCAGCCGGCCGCGTGGGCGGGCCTGTCGGTGGCGGCCCAGGCCGGGGACCCGCGCTCGGTGCTGGAGCTGTACCGCTCGGCGCTGGCGCTGCGCCGGGAGCTGCCCGGTCTCGGGGACGGCGGGATGCGCTGGCTGGACGCGCCCGAGGGCGTACTGGCCTTCTCCCGGCCGGGTTTCGTGTGCACGCTCAACACGGGCCGTGACGAGGCTGCGATGCCGGTACCGGGCCGCCCGGTGGTCGCCTCCTCAGCCCTGGAATTCGCGGGCGGAACAGTCCGGCTGCCTTCGGATTGCTGTGTGTGGTGGGCAGTCTGAGATGCGACCGGTACAGTCACCTCCTGTGACCGCACGGCTGGCCGATATCGCAGCCCAGGCGGGTGTCAGCGAAGCAACCGTCAGCCGCGTCCTCAACGGCAAGCCGGGGGTGGCCGCCTCCACCCGCCAGTCCGTGCTGGCCGCGCTCGACGTGCTCGGCTACGAACGGCCCGTACGGCTGCGGCAGCGCAGTGCCGGGCTGGTCGGGCTGATCACCCCCGAGCTGGAGAACCCCATATTTCCGGCCTTCGCCCAGGTCATAGGGCAGGCCCTGACGCGCCAGGGGTACACACCCGTCCTGGCCACGCAGACGCCCGGCGGCTCCACCGAGGACGAGCTGACGGAGATGCTGGTCGACCGCGGCGTCTCCGGCATCATCTTCGTCTCCGGGCTGCACGCCGACACCTCGGCGGACATGCAGCGCTACGAGCGGCTGCGCGCGCAGGGCGTGCCGTTCGTGCTGATCAACGGCTTCTCGTCGAAGGTACGGGCCCCGTTCGTCTCCCCCGACGACCGGGCGGCCGTGCGCCTCGCGGTCACCCATTTGGCCGCACTCGGCCACCGGCGGATCGGCCTGGCACTCGGTCCGCAGCGGTACGTGCCGGTGCAGCGCAAGATCGAGGGCTTCCTGGCGAGCATGCAGGACCAGCTCGGGATGGGCGCGGAGGAGGCGGGACAGCTGGTCCAGCATTCGCTGTTCACTCTTGAGGGTGGTCAGGCCGCGGCCTCCGCCCTCATCGAGCGCGGGTGCACGGCGGTGGTGTGCGCGAGCGACATGATGGCGCTCGGGGTGGTGCGCGCGGCACGGCAGCACGGTCTCGAAGTCCCGCGCGACGTCTCGGTGGTGGGCTTCGACGACTCCCCGCTCATCGCCTTCACCGACCCGCCGCTGACCACGATCCGGCAGCCCGTGCAGTCGATGGGCCAGGCCGCGGTGCGGGCCCTGCTGGAGGAGATCGGCGGAACTCCGGCACCGCACAGCGAGTTCGTCTTCCTTCCCGAACTCGTCGTCCGCGGCTCCACCGCATCCGCTCCCGGAGTTCGTACGGATGCCCGCACGGACGGCCGTCCAGGGGCGCGCGCGCTCGCCACGAATCAGGCCGAAACAGGGCAGTCCGCGCCTCAGGGATGATCTGCGCCGGGCCTCTGTCTGGCAGACTCTTTTCCTATGGGTGAAGCCACAGTGAGGACCCTGGAAGGCAGGACGGCCGCCCCGTCACCCACCGGCGAGCGTATACAGCCGCCGGCGGACCACAGGGTGCTGCGCAGACTGCGCAGGCCCCGGCGGCCGCGGCTGTGGTTCGAGGTGCTGCTGATCGCGGTGAGTTACTGGACGTATTCACTGGTGCGCAACGCCGTTCCCGAGCAGAGAACCGCCGCCGAGCGCAACGCCGACTGGATCTGGCAGACGGAGCAGACGCTCCACATCGCCGTGGAGCACACGGTCAACCGCGCCGTGAATTCGGTGACGTGGCTGGTCGTGGGGATGAACTACTACTACGCCACCCTGCACTTCATCCTCACGGTCGGGGTCCTGGTGTGGCTCTACCGCTGGCACCCCGGCCGCTACGCGGCCGCCCGGCTGGCCCTTTTCGCCACCACCGCCGTGGCGTTGCTCGGCTACTACCTGTATCCGCTGGCCCCGCCACGGCTGATGAGCGACCTCGGCTTCGTCGACACCGTCGTGGTGCACCACACCTGGGGTTCGATGGCCTCGGGCAACCTGGCCGACATGTCCAACCAGTACGCGGCCATGCCGTCGATGCACATCGGCTGGTCGACGTGGTGCGGCTTCACGATCGCCACGCTGGCGCGGCCGGTGTGGGCGAAGGTGCTGGGGGCGCTGTACCCGGTGATGACCCTGGTGGTCATCGTCTCCACCGCCAACCACTTCTGGCTGGACGCGGTGGGCGGCCTGGTGTGCCTGTCCTTCGGCTTCGGCCTGTCGTACGCGTGGTACGGGGCGGTACCGAGCCGGCTGGCCCGCCAGGTGGCGGGGAAGGGCGGGCAGGGGGATCCTGACAGTGCCCCGAAGGGGCGCGGGGCTGTGCCTGATATGCGGCTCCGCCGCGTGGGCGCGAGCAACCACAGCCGACCCGCAGCCGAAGAACGACCGGGCCCCGTAAGGGGCGCGGGGAACTGCGCGACCGGCCACAGGCGGCCCGCGGCCGAAGGCAGCGATCAGGCCCCGTAAAACAGCTCCTCGACAACCGCCCGGGCCCGCCTCGTCGTTCGACGGTACTCGTCGAGCATGTCACCCACGTGCCCGGGCTCATAGCCCATGTACCGGGCGACGGCACCCAACTCCCGCGGATCCGCGGGAAACGTGTCCCCCGCCCGCCCGCGCACAAGCATCACCGCATTGCGCACACTCGTCGCCAGCACCCAGGCCTCGTCCAGTATCCGCGCGTCGTCCGTGGAGATCAGCCCCGCGGCCCGCGCAGCGGCAAGGGCCTCGCGGGTGCGGGTGGTGCGCAGGCCCGGCTCGGCCCAGCCGTGCTGCATCTGCAGCATCTGCACGGTCCATTCGACGTCGGACAGCCCGCCGCGGCCCAGCTTGGTGTGGGTCGTGGGGTCGGCGCCGCGCGGCAGCCGCTCGGACTCCATCCGGGCCTTCAGGCGCCGGATCTCGCGCACCGCGTCCTCGCCGAGGCCCTCGACGGGATAGCGCAGCGGATCGACGAGTTCGATGAAGCGGCGGCCCAGGTCCGCGTCACCCGCGACCATTTCGGCACGCAGCAGCGCCTGGCTCTCCCACACCAGCGACCAGCGGCGGTAGTAGGCCGCGTAGGAGGCGAGGCTGCGCACGATGGGCCCCGACCGGCCCTCGGGCCGCAGGTCGGCGTCGACGAGCAGCGGCGGGTCGGTGGTGGGCAGTTGGAGCAGCCGGCGCATCTCGCCGGCCACGGCGAACGCGGCCTTGGCGGCCTCCTCGTCGGAGACGCCCTCGCGCGGCTCGTGGACGAACAGGACGTCCGCGTCGGAACCGTAGCCCTGTTCGCGGCCGCCGAAGCGGCCCATGCCGATGACGGCGAAGCGGGTGGGCAGGGTGTCGCCCCACTCGGCGCGGACGGCGGCGCGCAGGGCCCCGGCGAGGGTGGCGGCATTGACATCGGAGACGGCGTTGCCGACGGCGTCGACGCGGGCGGAAACATCATTCCCGGCGGTCTCGGCGTGCCCGCGCGAGCCGGTGCCGTGCTCGCCGGTGGCGTGGGCGCCGTTCCCGGTCCGCCCGTAGGCGCCGATGATGTCGGCCGCGGCCGTGCGGAACAGCTCGCGGCGGCGCACCCCGCGGGCGGCGACGATCGCGGCCTCGGCGGACTCGGCACGGCCCACCGCGGCGAGGACCTCCTGCTCCAGGGCCTCCCGGCCGCGCGGCTGCAGCCCGCCCGGGTCGCCGAGCAGGGCGACGGCCTCGGGGGCGCGCAGCAGCAGGTCGGGGGCGAGGCGCCCGGCGGAGAGCACGCGGGCGAGGTTCTCGGCGGCGGCTCCTTCGTCGCGCAGCAGCCGCAGGTACCACGGCGTCCGGCCAAGCGCATCGGACACCTTGTGGAAGTTGAGCAGCCCCGCGTCCGGGTCGGCGGAGTCGGCGAACCAGCCGAGCAGCACGGGCAGCAGGGTGCGCTGGATGGCGGCCTTGCGGGAGACGCCGGAGGCCAGGGCCTCCAGGTGCCGCAGGGCGGCGGCCGGGTCGGCGTAGCCGAGGGCCTCCAGGCGCTGGCCGGCGGCCTTGGGGCTGAGCCGGATCTCGCCGGGCTCCAGCTGGGCGACGGCGTCCAACAGCGGCCGGTAGAAGAGCTTTTCGTGCAGCCGCCGCACCTCGCGGGCGTGCCGCTTCCACTCCTTGCCGAGCTCGACGACGGGCTCGGTGCGGTGACCGAGCGACCGTCCGAGGCGGCGCAGGTCGGCCTCGCCCTCGGGCATCAGGTGGGTGCGGCGCAGCCGGTACAGCTGGATGCGGTGCTCCAGGGAGCGCAGGAACCGGTAGGCGGAGTCGAGGGAGGCGGCGTCGGCACGCCCGACGTACCCGCCCGCGGCGAGGGCGGCGAGGGCATCGAGGGTGTGGCCCGTGCGCAGGGTGGCATCGCTCCGCCCGTGCACCAACTGCAGCAGCTGTACGGCGAATTCGACGTCGCGCAGTCCGCCGGGCCCGAGCTTGAGTTCACGGTCGACGTGTGTGACGGGGATGGAGGCGACGACGCGGTGACGCATCTGCTGGACGTCGGTGACGAAGTTGTCGCGCTCGGCGGCCTGCCAGACGAGGGGCGAGACGGCGTCGACGTAGTCCTGGCCGAGGTCCGGGTCCCCCGCGACGGGCCGGGCCTTGAGAAGGGCCTGGAACTCCCAGGTCTTGGCCCACCGCTGGTAGTAGGCGAGATGGGAGGAGAGCGTCCGCACGAGGGGCCCGTTGCGCCCCTCGGGACGGAGGTTGGCGTCGACGGGCCAGATGGTGCCCTCGGGGGTGACGTCGGAGCAGACGCGCATCATCCGGGAGGCGAGGCGAGTGGCGGAGCGGAGGGCGGCGGCTTCTTCGGTGCCGTTCGTCGCTTCCGCGACGAAGACGACGTCCACATCGGAGACGTAATTGAGCTCCTGTCCACCGCACTTGCCCATCCCGATGACGGCGAGCCGGCAGGCCGCGTCGTCGTCGGGATGCTCCTCGCAGGCGATCCGCAGGGCGACGCGGAGGGTGGCGGTGGCGAGGTCGGCGAGCTCGGCGGCGGTCTGGGCGATGTCGATGCTGCCGCTGACGTCGCGGGCCGCTATGGCGAGGAGACAGCGCCGGTAGGCGGCGCGGAGGGAGTCGGCGGGCGAGAGCCCCTCGGTGCGCGGGGCGAGGGCGCGCTCGAAGTCGGCGACGGTGGGGTGCAGATCGGCGGCCTCGAAGGTGACCAGCACCTGCCAGTCGTCGGGATGCCGCACGAGGTGATCACCGAGCGCCTCGGAGGCCCCGAGCACCCCGAGGAGCCGGTCGCGCAGCGGTTTGGAGGTGACGAGGGTGCCGAGCAGCGCTTGCCGGCCCGCCTCCGGCAGAGCTTCTGCCAGCCGGACGAGCGCACCGAGCGCGAGGTCGGGGTCGGCGGTGGCCCCGAGCGCGTCGAGCAGCACGGGGTCGGTCTCCGCCCCGGCCAGCGCGGGCATCCCGAGCAGCCGCTCGGCGCCGGCGGCATCGGAGAACCCGTATCGCAGCAAGCGTGTGAAGGTGCTGCTCCTGCGCCCCAGCCCCGTCATCCGCCGCCTCCAGCCCGTTGGGTCCTGGTGTCCCAGCCTATCGGGCGGGGGTGGGGGGCGGGCGTTGCGGAGGGGGTTGTTCCGACAGCGGAAACCCTCGTAATCAGCGGGGAGAAGTCGGGGTTTCCGCTGCCGGAAGCGGTGTCACTGATAGCGCGGAAGGTTCTCCGTCGAGATCGTCCAGTCGCCGATCGTGACGTCCTCGCCGTACACGAAGTTCTTACGGGTCGCGTACTGGGGGCCGGACAGGACAGCGCCCTGGCCCGTGCGCGGGTCGAAGATCGCGTAAACCGGGATCCCGAGGAGCGCGTAGTCGCGGATCTTGCCGAGCCAGTCGTTCTCCGGGTTGGAGCGGGAGACGACTTCGATAGCGACAAGGAGGGTACGGGGATCGAAGGGGCCTTCGCCTTCCATGTCCCTTTCGGCGATCACCATCACGTCCGGGCGACGCATGATGCCTTCGTGGGCGTCCTCCACATCGGGCTTCCCGGTGTGAGCCAGCAAGCCGTTCGGCATGACCGCCTCCAGGCGACGGCTGATGCGGTACGCCGTAAGTTCGTGCGGGGCATTGGGCGACGTCAGATCGTGAACGATCCCCTCCTTCGCGATCTCCAGCTTGCCGGGCACGAGTTCCTGCATGCGGTCGACGGCGTCACGCATCGCGCTGTAGGCGGGGGCTATTTGCTCGTTCACGTCACTCAGCGTGGCAGGGCGCGCGTACACAGTGCGGCCAGGAAGCCGATTCTGTACAGCTGCTGTCCAGACGTGTACGGAACTGTCCCGGCTGTCCGCCGTTACGTTGTGCCCGCGTGCGGCGTTGGGGGACGGACACAGGGGAGGTGGACACGCATGGGCGTGACGGAGGACTCCGGTTGGGAACTCGATCTGGACGGCGAGTCCGTGGTGACGGTCGCAGCAGTCGGCCGTCAGCTCAGGCTGTGGCGGGAAGCGGCAGGGCTACCGGCCAGCGAGCTCGCACGGGCGATCGGGTACAGCGCGGAGCTCGTGTACAAGGTGGAGGGCGGTACACGCATCCCGAAGCCGGACTTTCTGGACAGGGCGGATGAAGCATTGGGGGCGGGCGGGAAGCTGGCAGCGATGAAGAAGGACATCGCGGAGGCGCGGTACCCGAAGAGGGTGCGGGATCTCGCACAGTTGGAGAAGGAAGCCGTGGAGCTGTGCTCGTACAACAACACGGTCATCGACGGACTCCTGCAAACAGAGGCTTACGCGCGGGCAGTCTTCGGCAGTCGCCGACCACCCTTCGGCGCGGAGCAGCTGGAAGTGCTCGTTGCCGCTCGTGTCGCACGTCAGACGATTGTCGATGCTTCAACGGCACAGCCGGCCTTCAGCTACGTGCTGTGCGAGGCTACGTTGCGCCGCCCCATCGGAGGCAGAATGGCTATGCGGCGGCAGCTCGAACACCTGTTGAAGATCGGCCACTTGCGCAACGTGGACTTGCAGGTCCTCCCCCTGAGCAGTGAGGAGAACCCCGGTCTCGACGGCCCCTTCCGGCTGCTGAAACTCAAGGACGGCACATCGGTCGGGCTGACAGCGGTTCAACTCGCCAGCCGCGTCATCACCGACCCCAGAGAGGTCCAGTTCCTCGACCTGAGTTACGGAGCCATCCGGGCACAGGCTCTCACGCCACGGGAGTCACTGGCCTTCATCGAAAACGTACTGGGAGAGACATGATAGGCAAGCCCTCCAGCGGAGATCGTTCCACAGCGAAAGCGAAGTGGACGAAGAGCAGCTACAGCGGGCCTAGCGAGCCCTCGTGCGTGGAAGTCATGACGACCCCCGCCACCGTCCACGTCCGCGACTCCAAGAACCCACGCGGCCCACGACTCACCTTCGCCCCGGCCGCGTGGGCCACCTTCGTGGTCCACGCACCGGCGCCGGAGAACGGCTGAAGCGCCCACCAGCCGCGCCTCAGAGGCTCCGTGCAGCCCGTACGAGTACCGCATTGTCGGTTGCCGGAGCCCCATCAGGGGTGTGAAGCACGTCCTCCAGGCCGATCCTGGTGGCCAGCCCCCGGTGCACCGCCATACGCAGGACGGGCCAGGCGCCGTCGTTCCAGCCGTGGAGCAGTACCGGCGCCGGCAGGTCGGAACCGAGCTCCTGCAGGAGGCGTTCTGCCGTTGCCGGCGCGGAGTGCGGGTCCGTGTCGGTGACCTCGGCGAGGACACGCAGCACGCGAGGGGCGAACGGCGACGTGCGGAAACGGCTCGGCGCATCCGTGCCGGAGAAGATGCCGGCCTCGATGGCGACGCCCTTGTCGCACAGTGCACCGGCGACCAAGCCGGCACCGTCCTCGTGCCAGTTGACGGACGCGTGGTCGGGGGTGACGGTCCAGGACCGCACCAGAGCGGCTCTCCGGCGGGCGTCGGGGTCGGCCCACGCTCCCGTGGTCACACCGACCGGGATGCCGGGGACGGCTGCACGTACCTCCTCGACGGCCCGGGCGACGACGTCGGGGTCGAGTGTGTCGGTACCGTCAGGTCCCTTGGGGTGCAAATGGACATCCTGCGCTCCGGCAGCGATTGCCGTTCGAGCCGCCTCGGCGAGCTCGGCCGGGGTGACGGGCAGGGTCGGGCAATGCGCCCGCAACCGGGGGCCGTTCAGGCATACCTGCAACATACACACGATGGCGGCACGCGGGACTGACATCGCGCGCCCCCGCCGAGGGCGGCGTACGCCCCTACCGCGGGATGACCGGCACGGCCCTGCCCCGACAGCCCGTCGCTACGCGAGTGTGGCCGTACTTCGTCCATCACAGCTCCAAGGAAGGGCAGTTGGGCGTGAGGCAGCCGCGTCCCGTTGCGCAGCCGCACACCGATGATCCGGCTCGACCGGGTTCGGGTCCCAGCGCCGCGCCCACACTGAGACGCAGCGCCGGGGCCCGAACCACCCGCCGCAATCAATCGCGGAAGCGATTCACTCGACCCACTCGATCTCCCACTGCGAGGACTCCACGAACGATTCGAGCGCCGCCATGTCCTCCACCCAGTAGTCGCCCCCGCCCGTCGGCTCGGACAGGTCGTCAACAAGAAAGACGTAGTACCCACCCGTAACATCGGAATCGTCATGAAGTTTCACAAAGTAACCCTCGTAAAACCCAGACAGGATACGACCGCACCTCCCCAGTTCAATTTTCGTCATTTGCTGCCTGCCGAGAGTGGAACGTGGTTGTTGGCCAAGGGCTTTCCGGCTTCATCAAAGATCTCGAAGTGTACGTGCGGCACATCCGGCCAGTGGCCTCCCACGAGTGAATCGGGGTCGACGCGGAACCCGCGGCGCCTGTCAGCGCTCCGTCGTCTCCCTCAGCCTGCGGGCGATCTCCAGATCCAGGTCGAGTGCGCTGAGTCTGACCGGATCACGCTGGTCGTCGAGCACAACGACATGGAACTCCCTGCCGACGATGTCGGATCGGTCGCCCGAGGGCCACTCCGGGTCCTTGGTGTTGTCGATCAGGCCCCGCATTCCGTCCAGAGTCTCGACCTCCAATCCCCAAGGCCGAACCGCGACCACCGTCACGTCGGCCTCATGGTCCTGCAGAAAGCCCATGCCTGCCTCCCAAACCCTTCGAGTATTACTGCTTGATGCCGTTGGGAATAGCCGAAGAGGCCCCACCGGTGACGGATCCGGCGAGGCCTCATGGCTACTTGTTCGGGAACCCGAAGAACCGCATCACCGCTCGGCGCTGGTCTTCGAGCGTACCCACTTCGGAGAACTGAGCCGACGCGAAGATGTCCACCAGATCAGCATCGGTCAACGGCGGATCCCGCCGTAAGGTGTAGGCGAGCCGGCCGTTGGACATCTGGCGACCCATCCCTGACGGGAAGACCGTAGGGCGCGACCCCTGGCAGCAGAGGAGGAGCCCTTCTCCTTCAAGGGTGCGGCGCACGGCCTTGAGGCACTCGAAGAGATCCACATCCGGATGAACGGTAGTCGTCCCATCGGCCCGGACCAGCTTGACGCTTGGTGTGCCCGAGTCCTCAACCTCAAGAACCACGGTCTCCCGGCGACCATCATGACCGCCGGCTATCAGGCGCACTTCTTCCATCACAGTCCCAGGGGGCGGTAGTTGGGGTTGGGTAGCCAGGTCCCGTTGCGTAGCCGTACACCGATGATCCGGCTCGGGTCGATACGCCCTGGAATCGCGATCTCCTCCTCGTCGGCATACACGTTCTCCGGCCATGCCTCGTTCACGTCGATCCCGAAAATCCCGTCGATCTGGTACACGTTGCCACCGCGGCCTTTGGCAATGGACTCGTACTTGGTCGTCGCCACGTACCCCGAGTCCTTCGACCATCCGGAAGCATGTTCCATCAGATCCATGTTGGACCCGCGCGGCTCGAACCCAATCTTGAAGATCTCATCCGGTCCCCGGGTGTCGCTCCGGTACACGACCTTGGGGCGGCACTTCTTGTACTCAGCGGCCGCGGCGCTCGCGAACCCCTGGTACGCATGGGCGGCCGGCTGACCGCCCGCGGCGAAGCCATGCTTAGGTTTCTTGGGACGCTTCGGCGGGTCGGAATCCACCAAGCAGGCGGGAATCTTCTTCCGGATCTTCTCAAGGGCCTCCTCGAACTTCTTGAGCTTCTTGCGTGCTGCAGCGACCTTGTCGAGGAACTTGTTGATACCCCAGACGGCCTTCGAGATCTTCGGGAGCTTTCCGACGATCTTGAGTGCCTTCGCTGGTCCGGCGTTCTGGACTACCGCCCAGATGCAGATGGGGATGTCCCCGGTGTCGATGCACTCCTTAATGTCCTCGGCGAAGAGTTCGATGAGGATCTCGGCGCCGTTTTCCTTGAGGTAGTCGAAGAGGCTCTTCTCCGCGAGGTCCTTGAGGTCCTTGTACTCCTCGGAGGTGAGTCCGGAGTCCTTGAGTGCCTCGTCCAGGTCCGAACCCTTGTCGGGTTCTCCCTTCGGTTCTTCCTTCGGCTTGGCGGCTTCCGTGCGGTCCTTGCCTGCCTGTTCGCTCTCGTATTTCTCGGCCTTCTTGGCTGCCTCGTCGGCCCCCTTGGCATACTCGTCGGCCTTTTCGGCGGCGGCCTCCGCCGACTTGGCGTGCTCCTCGGCGGAGTCGGCGAGTTTGCCGGCGGCCTCGGCGTCCTGAGTCGCCTGCTTGGCAGCGCCCTGGGCGGTCGTGGCCTCCTTCTCGGCCAGGGCGGCGAGGCTGTTGGCTGCCGCGGCCTGGTTGTCAGCCTCGGTGGAGGCGGCGCGGGCGCGAACGGCTTCGGACTCGGCCTGGTTGGCCGCGTCGCTTGCCGCCGACGCGTCTGCATAGGCCTCGTTGGCGGCGTTGCGAGCGTCGTTGGCATCGGTTTGGGCCTGGGCGTCCGCCTCGTTGGCGTGGGCCGCGGCCGCGCGGGCCTGAGCGGCCTCCTCTGCTGCCTGGGCGGCGGACTTCAGCGCGGCCGCCGTCGAGCGTGCCGCGTCCGCGGAGGAACGGGCCGCATCGGCGGCGGCCTTGAAGGCCGGAGCCACCTGGGCGTTGGCCCGGGCCGCGGCGGCCTCTGCAGCGTCGGCGGCTTTCCCCGCCTCGGCTGCCTTGGCCTCTGCCGACGTGACCTGGTCCGCACCCAGCTTCTTCGCGGCCGCAGCCACGGCGGCGGCGAAATCGGCGTCGACGTCGGAACCGCTGAAGGGGGCGGTCAGTTCGATGGCCGTGTTGGCAGGGTCGGCGATGCCGGCTGCGGCAGCCCTGGCCGCCGCGGACGCCTGCACCGCGACCGTGGCCTGGATCTGCGCCATGGCGGACTCGCGGGACGCGCCGTCAGCCTCGTCCTTGGTGCGATTGGCCGCCTGCAAGGCGTCCTTTGCCTCGGTCGCAGCCAATCCCGCCAGACGGGCAGCCTCGTGCGCGGCCATGCCCGCACGCGCCTCCTGAGCGGTCGCCTCTGCGGCCTTGCTGTTGGCCCGCTCGGCCGCGGCATGGGTGGCGGCAGCCTCGGACTCGGCCTGCTTCGCTGCCTGGTTGGCGGCGGCCGCAGCCGCCTCGGCTTGGTTCGCGGCCGCGTTGGCGCGCGCGGCGTGCGCGGAGGCCTCCGCCGCCGCGGCCCGCGCCCGGGAGGCAGCCCCCTCGGCCTCGATGGCCGCCGAACGAGACCGTATGGCCGCGCCGCTCGCCTCGTCGGCAGCCGAACGGGCCCGGCCTGCGGCTTCGCCCGCCGTCCCGGCTTCCGCCCGCGCCTCGTCCGCCGCTCGGCGGGCATCCTGGGCCGCTTCCGTGCCCTTGGCCGCGGCGGCTATCGCCTCCAGGGCCCGGGCCCTGGCTTCCTGCGCCTTGTGCTCCCGCTCGGCGTCGGACGCCTTGTTCCGCGCCTCACGCGCCTTGGTCTCCTCGCCGCGGGCCTGCTCATCCGCCTTGGCCGCCTTGCCCTCCTGGGCGGCTGCCCTCTCCCGCGCCGCTGCCGCGTCGGCCGCGGCCGCCTGCGCCTCCGCGCGCTTGGCCGCCGCCGTACGGGCTTCGGCCTCCGCGCGGGCGCGTGCTTGCGCGGCGTTATCACGCTCGCGTTCCGCCCGGGCACGCGCTTCAGCAGCCAGAGCGCGCTCTTGCTCGGCAATCGCCCGCTGCTCAGCAGCGATCTTGGCCTGCCGTTGGGCCTCCACACGAGCATCGCGCGTCTTCTTTGCGTGGTCCCAGGCTGCCTGCTCGGCCTTCTGAGCGTCGATGCGGGCTTGCTTCGCCTTGTCGGCCGCGTCGGCGGCGATCCTGGCCTGCCGGCCGGCGGCGTCCGCCAGCTCGGCGGCGGCCCGGGCGTGCTGCTCGGCGTTGGCGCGCCACTGCTTGGCCTGCTCCTCGTGCAACTCGGCCTGGTTCTTGGCCTCGAGGCCCGCTGCGTCGACCGCCGTGGCGTCCACTGCATGCTGGGCGGTCTCGGTGGCCTTGACCGCGGCCCGGGACGCGGATGCCATCCCCTCTGCGATCTCGGCCCACTGCGCGCCATGGGGCAGTCCCGTGTCCACCAGGACGTCGGCCTGCACCTTGGCCCGGCCCGCGGCGACCTCGGCCTGCTTGGCCGCCTCCTCGGCGTTCTTGACCTGGCGGGCGACCTCGGCCTTGACCTGGTCGTATTCCGACAGACGTTTGCCGGCCCGGTCGGCGGCGAGCATCCGGTCGGCCTGGCGTGACACCGCGGCTGCCGAACTCATCGCGTTGGAGGCGTTCTTGAGCGCCTTGACCGCGTCACCGTGGGCCGCGATCAGCTTGGTACGCGCCTCGGCCGCGCGGGCGGCGTTCTCGGCCAGCTTCCGTAACTTCTCGGCGGCCTCCTGGGCCTCTTTCTGGGCCTTCTCCTGGGCGGCCCGCGCGTCGGCGTCCTTCTGCGCGGCGACCAGGTAGCCCTTCTCCAGGAACTCCGCGATCACCTTGTCGTCGTTCGACGCCAGCGCTGCCTGGGCGGCTTTCTTGACCTCTGGCCCGCCGGAGGCTGCCAGCATCTCGACACGCTTGAGGTTCTCCTCCGCACGCTTCTTGTCGTTCTGCTCGGTGGACTTGTCCCGCCCCCGAGCAATGTCGGCGCCGAACGCCAGGAAGTCGGCGCGGTCCCTGGCGTCCCCCTTCAGGACACGCTCGACCTCGCTCTCGAAGTACGGGCCACCGGTGCCCCGCATCGCCTCGACCTTCCGACGGTTGCCGGCGTCGACAGCTTCCTTCTTCTCCTTGGCACGCTTGCGGGCCTCTGCCTCACCGTGGTCCAGAAACTCCCGGAGCGCGTTGGGATCGGTACTCTCCAGCGCTTGCTTGGCGGCCTCCTTGACCTCGTCTTCCTCATCGAACTCCGCGAAGACCTCGACCAATTGCCGGTCGCGCTCGTCACTGATCCTGTCGAGCTCGGAACGTGGCAGAGCCGCCTGCGTGTCGGCCGTCTTCAGCAGAGCGGAGAGGGAACGAGCAGCCGCGAGCGACCTGGCGGGCGGCTGTGCGACAGCGGCCTGCTCCGTCAGGCCGCCCAGCAGTGCCACGGCCACCGCCATGGTCACGGCCTTCGTCGCCGCCGCGGGCGCACCGGTGCGTCTTCTTCCGGCCCCGGGCCGGAATCTACCTATCAAGGGGAACTCCCTGTCGAGAGGGGAAAAGAAATCCCCCGCCCTTCGCGTGCGGGCAGGGGATGTGAGATGAAGCGAGAAACCGGCGAATCAATAAGGGACTTCAGCCCTTCACGCGGTTCTCGCTGTCCTGGGCCCGGTCGAACATGTTCTTCCAGAACGCGGCCGTACCGGCCGCGTCCGCCTGTTCCTTGGCCCAGGATTCCTGATTGGTCTCGGCCGACCCGGCGATGTGCCTCCAGAGTCCGTCCGCGTCCTCCTCGGCGGCCTTGGCGATCTTCTTCCAGCTCTCCGCCTGCGCCGTGGCCGCCTCCTGCTCGGCCTGCCATGCTCTGCGGGCGGCGTCGGCGTGGTCGGCCACCGACTTCCATGCATCTTCGACCTCGGCCCGGGCCTTCGCAGCATCGGTCGAACCCTTCAGTGCCTCCTCGGCGGCCATGGCCTTCTCTATCAACAGCGACAGGGTGTGGTGGCGCACGGTCTCCGCGTCGGCGGACCGCAGCCGGTATGCCTCCAGGTCCAGGGACGCGCCTGTCGACCAGCCGTAGCCGAAGAACTCCTCGACGTCCGCGTCGGTTGCCACGGGCCGCAGGGCCCACTGCGCCGCGACGCGTACCTGCTCGCCCGGGTCGTGCTCGGCAATGTTCCGCACGAAGTCCCGGTCCTTGGCGGCGACTTCCTGCCGATGTCGCACGTCCGCCTCCCTGGCCGCCCGGTCACGCTTCTGTGCCTCGGCGTAGCCCGACTTGGCGAACGCCGCCCGGTCCGCGTCAGAGCCCTTCAGGGCACGTTCCGCCGCGGCGTGCACCGACGGGGAGAACTCCACGGTGTGCGTACCCGCCACCCGCTCGCAGAAGGCACGGTTGAGGTTCTTCGTCTCCTTCATGCGTCGCATGGCGGCATCGAAACCGCCACCGGGGGCGAGCCATTCAGCGATCGCCGCGTCGCCGCGGGAGCTGCGCAGGGCGAGCCATGCCGATGTGCGGATCTCGGACGGGAGGTTCGACATCGCCATGTTGAGGACTCGGTCCCGCGCTGCTTGGGCCGCCATCGCTCTGACGGGCGAAGGCTGGTCGACTGCGACGGCTGTCGCGGCCGGTGCGGCAGCCCGGGCCGGAGCCGCTCCGACGACGGTCATGCCGCCGACCAGCACTCCGGCCGTCAACACCGGGACGAACCATCGCTGAGCGCGTACCGCTGGCCTCTCAGTGGTCACTTGACCACCTTGATCTGCCAGAGCTGGTCGATGCTCTGGTCGCACTGCCACGAGATCGCTCTTATGCCGTTCTTCCGAGGGTCGGCTCCACCGTTGATGTTCAAGCAGCGGTCGGTGGTGTGGGTGACCCGGAACTCGTAGAGCTTCTTGACGGGGTCGACGAGGGGGGTCTGCCAGCGCATCTGCTTGCCCCCGGTGCACTCCCATATCTGCACGTCGGCGCCATTCTGGGTGCCGCTGTTCTCGACTTCGAGGCACTTGCCGCTGCGCACGGACCGAAGTTCGAAGGACGAGTTGTCGACGGGGATCACACGCCACTTCTGGGAGTCGGAACCGTCACAAGCCCACTGGATGGCCTTGGCGCCGTTCTGGGTGTTGGTGGTCGCGTCACCTGCGATGTCCAGGCACATATCGCTGGCCGGCATCCGAAGGTTGACGATCGTCTCGGCAGGTGTGGGGTCGGCGGTGCCCGGCACGGCGTGTGCGGCGGTCGTGCAGACGACCGCTGTGGCGGCGCCGGTGCAGGCAACCAGTGCGGAACGGAGGAACTTGACCATCGTGAAATCCGTTTCGTCTCAGCAGTGGATGTCAGGACGCAGCCGACAGCATGCGCCAGCGCTTGTTGGAGGCTCCGTTGCAGGGATAGATCCCCGCTCTGGACCCGTCGGCCTGGCTGCTCGCGCCGTTGTCATCGGTGAAGTAGGGGATGGTCAGGCAGTACTCCGGAGCGTTCACGGGACGCAGCTCGTACAGGTCCTTGGCAACCTCGACGAGCAACACCTGCCAGCGCTGTTCGGAGCCGTCGGAGCACCACAGCTGTGTGACGTCACGAGAGGCCCTGTCGGCGGCAAGACAGCGCCCGCTGTGCTTGGCCTGCACGGAGATCGTCCCCGAACGGCTGGAGCGCAGCTTGAAGATCTGGCTGTCCAGATCCTCGGCGCAGGGCTGCTGGACAGCGTTCGCTCCGGTGCCGATGCGAGCGTTCTCGATGGTGAGGCACTTGCCGCTGTGCTCAGCCTGCAGGCGCACGGACGTGTAGGTGTCAGTGAACTGGTCCGCGTACGCAGAGGTCGCGCCGCCGACCAGCGCTGCAATGCTGGCGCCGACGGCCAGCGCGGCTCGAATGGTCCGGGGCATCGTGAGTTCCGTTCTTCTGGGTGGGGGCTTTCGGGCGAAGCGGGTCAGTCTGCGAACGGCTCGGTGATCAGCCAGGTGGAATCCCTGTTGAAGTCGGTGCCGTACTGGGGTTGCGCGTAGAGCTCCCCTTGGAAGTTCTGCAGCCAGACGCCCGGCTTGCTGGCCAACTCGAAGGACTTCCCGTACCCGTTGAAGCCCGGACGGGGGCACCACGTAGCGTCTCTCCGGAATTCCGAGCTGCCGTCGTCCCCGGAGACCCACACGACGTCCTGCCCGCGTGCCCCGCGTGCCATCAGGTAGTAGCCGGGCTTGCCCACCGACTCGAAGGAGAAGCAGCCAGGGTTGTTGGCCAGCGCAGGCACAATGACCCAAGTGGCGTCCTCCCGGTCGGCCTTGTTCCTCGAATGGCCGTTGGGGGCGGTGTAGGCCCGGTTGCCGTCCGGACCGGACCGGCGGATGTACCACGCCTCGTCGGTGACGAAGCTCGACATGACGGACTGCCGCCGCGCCCGATACTGGCTGTCTTCCTTCAGGAAAGCGGCGACGTCCTCGTCACTGCCGGTCAGCGCCCTCTTGGCCGCAGCCACCAGATTGGGGTTCACGCCGCCGTTCTCCGCGGCCGCCTGGATCCGCCGGGCGAGCGCCCGGTTGGCCTCGGCGAGCTTCTTTCGTCGAATCTCGTCGTCGCGCTTGTACGCCTCATCGGCCCCGGCGCGAAGGAACTTCCTCCACTCCGCCGGGTCGGAGCTGAGTGCTGCCTTCTGGGCGGCCGCGAAGAGCTCGGTACCCTTGACGTCGTCGGGCGCCACGCGCAGCAGTTCGCGGATGAAGTTGTCGTCGGCGAGGCCGAGCATGGCCTCAGTCGGGGTGGTGCGGAAGAGCGCCGCGACGTTCTTGCGGGCGGCGAGCTCCTTCTTGCGCTCGGCCTCCTGCCGGTTCTTCTCCTCGATCTCCTTGAGCTCATTCTCGACGTCGCGCTTATGGGCCTCACGGACGCCGTTGACAATGAACTCCCGCCAGTCCGCAGCATTTCCGCCCAGCGCCTTGGCCGCGGCGGCCTTGACCTCGGGACCGGCAGCCGCGTGCTTCATGATGGCGCGGATGAAATTGTCGTCGCTGAGCTCCAGGAGTTCCGGGCTGCTCGGGATACCGACAGCGAGGAGCGCCTGGGACTTGGCGAGTCTGGCCGCGCGGGCAGCCTCGTCCCGTTCGTCCTCCCGCTTCTGGTCGAGCCTGCGCGCCTCGTCGATTCCCGTGGTGATGAATCGCACCCGGTCCTCGTCCTTGGTGCTGAACATGGCCTCTTCCGCGGCCGTACGCACCGTCGCCAGCTTCTCGCCCGCGTCCCTGGCCTTCTGCCACAGCAGATGGATGAAGTCGTAGTCGCTGAGCTGGAGTTCCGCCGGGGTCGGTTCGTAGCCGACCTTTACTGCCGCGTCGACGCGCTGCTCGTAGGTCGTGCCGATGACGGTGGTCTGGGCAGCCGCCGTCGAGGGCTCGGCTGCGGCGGCGCCCGGGGCGACGGCGGCGGTGACGGCGGCCAGCGCGGTGGTGGTCACGATGCCTCGGGTGACGAGCTCCCGGACACGCGCGGAGGTGAGGTGTCTGTTGTACATGGTGATTTCGGTAATCCCTCGGGCGTCGCGCAAGGCGACGATGTGTGGCGGGAAAGCGAACGATCGCAGGGGGCATGCAAGGTCACGACGGCATGGAAGGCTGCGAGTCCGTCCTGGTCAGATCGAGCGAATGGCGCCTGCAACATGGCGCTGTATTGCAACGGTCGACGTGTTTCGGCGATCGAGGACAGCACGGGGCGGCGACGGACGCTCACACATCCGCGCGCACACGTAATTCACCGGCTCCCCCTCCCCGGTCGCCGAGCCGCCGGACCGTTCTTTCGTGATCGTAACGGGCTCTCCTGAACACGACAACGATCTTCTTTCCGCCACCGGAATTTACCGTTCCGTGGCGAGCGCTATAACCGTCACAGCCCACAGGGATTCAACGTCCAGGAATAATGAAGCCTGGAACAAATGGCCAACTTCACACAAAGTTGGCACAGTTGAGGCCACCACAGCTGCGCGCAACCTCCGCCGACCACACAAGCAGACAGCTTGAACCGCTCATCGGACCGGCTGAAACAGATCACCGCACATGGCCCGATCCCGACACCCAAGGACGACAGGAAATTCTCACCTGTGGATTTGGGTCTCCCTGCCGACGGCAAGGCGCTGTGCCACGGGCCCACCCCCGCCGGGAGGAGGGGAATGGCCCCCTCCGCAGGATGACCGCTATAGCCATGCGGCCGATTGAACACTTCGCCGGGTGACGAAAGCGTGGAGCTGCCCCACACCGACACCTGCAGAGGACGACCATGCCCCACTCCAGACAGCGGCTCTCCGCCCGGCGCGTCACGACAACGGTCATGGTTTCGGCCGTGGTTCTCGCCGTCACCGGTACCACCGTCGCCCAGGCCGCACCCGTCAGACCGGAGAGCGGGGCATCCGCCCCGGCCCCGCAGGAATTCGCCGACGAATACACGCACATCGTCGTCGACAAGCGGCCCCGGGGCGAGGCGAATCCCGACGAACTGCGCGAGTCCCTGCACCGGAACGGGCTGCAGACGGCGAAGAGCCGTTGGGTCGCCGAGGGCAAGAACGTGGATGCCGAGCTGGCGAGGGCCGGTTCGGGGTATGCGAAGAACGGGCATCACGAGCACGTCTTCATGTGGGATTCCACGAGGAAGGGCATCGAGGGCGGCAACGCCATCGAGAAGAACGGCGACGCCATCAGGGTCAAGATCCGGTGGGATGCCCTGAAGAAGGACGGCCGTTTCCTCAGCGGCACGCTCAAGGGCGACAGCGGCGGCGGGCCCCTCGGCGGCGAGTCCACCAATGGCGCCTGGGCCTACAAGGGGGACATACCCCGGAAGTACCTGTTCATCGTCGGCGTGGACGACGCCTCGCACCCCGGAATGGGCCAGTGGCTCGCCGGCAAGGGCTGGCCCGACGGCAACGGCGTGTGCGGGGGCGGGAGTTCGTCGGGGCGGGCGAAGCGGTCCGTGGTCGCCTGCGAGAAGCCCACAGGTGAGAAGCCGTCCGGCGAGACGGCCCTCGAAGACCTGGAGGCGCGGCAGGTCGAGCAGGTCTTCGGCGAACTGGCCGGGAAGTACGGGCTGAAGGTCGTCGCCCCCGACGGCAAGCAGCTGTCGCCCTCCGAGATCCACGCCCGGATCCGCGGCTACAGCAAGCTCTCGCCCGAGGCGAAGGCAAAGCTCCGGGCGAACTTCAAGTCGGCCGGGAGCACGGCCAAGGGGGCCCTGCTGGTGGCCGGCGGGGTGCTGTGGGCGAAGGGCGTTCACGACGCCTTCGCCAACGACACCACCAGCCTGGACAAGGCGGCCGCCATCACGGCGATCGTCCCCTTCGTGGGCTGCGGCACCCAGGCCGGGGCCGCCGCCGATCACGGCACGTTCGACGCCGACGACACCGCGGCCTGCTTCGGTGCCGATGCGCTGCTGGTCTCGCCGCTGTGGCCGGCCGGGATCACCCTCCACGGCGCCCGTTACTTCACGGACAAGTGGAAGGAGGCGCAGATCCCCTCGATCACGGTGTTCCAGCAGGCCCGCGACGAGGCGTGGCGGAAGTCCGTCGACGACTTCCGGGCCGACGGCCTGCAGAAGCTGGTGAAGTCGGCCGCCGAGGCGGAGGAACAGCAACTCGCCGCGGAGAAGGCCGTGATCCTGCACAACGCCGCCGAGAAGATGGCCGAGATCGACAAGGGCGGTGCCTCCGCCGAGGCGAAGAAGCTGCTGAAGTGGAGCACCGAGCGCAAGGCGCGCGAGCAGATCAAGGAGCTGCCGGGGAAGCTGCGCAAGCAGTTCGACACGGCGATCCGTGACGCGCTCGTGGAGCGCGCGAAGCAATACAACGAGGAGTTCATCAAGCAGGAGGTGAACATCTCCCGCTGGACCGAGGAGTCCTGGCAGGCGGCCCTGCACGGGCCCAGCCACTCCCGCGCGGACCGGCAGGAGTACCTGGACAAGCTGGTCCAGCGCCTCCGTGACGCCGACATGCTGCCGCCGGTGCCGGACGCCGACAGCCTCCGGCCGGACATCGAGCGGGCCCGGAAGGCCCTGGCCTGAGCGCAGTGCTTCGGCTGCGGGTTCGTCGTGGCTGGTCGCGCCCACGCGGCGGAGCCGCATGATGTAACAGCCCCGGGGGCCCGGCGGGGGGGGGGGGGTCCCCG
>NZ_JBSFWU010000095.1:0-29313 GCF_053594995.1 Streptomyces sp. NPDC002536 | reverse complement strand
CCCCTTCTAAACAACACCACGCCGGACGCAGCGGGGCGGGGTACGGGCACGGCTTCGCCGTGTCGCGGTGCGGCAGCGCCCCGACGGGGCGCGGGGAACTGCGCGACCGGCCACCGACGGCCTGCAGCCGACGCACCACCCCAGGGGTCCGGGGCGCAGCCCCGAGCACCTCGACTGCGGGAGCGTCGTGGCTGGTCGCGCCCACGCGGCGGAGCCGCAAATCGAAACAGCCCCGCGCCCCCTTCGGGGCGCGCCCTACCGGCGGCGCGGCTTCCCGCGCTTGGCGCCGCTGCGCGCGCCCTTGCCGGCCGGCTTGCCGCCGGACTTGGCCGCGGGCTTGGCGCCGGTGGGCTTGCGTCGTGCGCCGCCGGTGGCCGCGGGCTTGCGTTCCGGTTCCTCGGTGGTGCGGCGGCCCCGGGTGCTGTTGACGGTGCGGCCGCGGACGATCCCGATGAAGTCCTCCACCAGGTCCGTGGTCCGCTCCTCGGGCCACGACAGGGCGACGCTCGACTGGGGCACGTCCGCGACCGGCCGGTACGTGAGGTCCTTGCGGTGGTGCAGGCGGGCGAGCGACTGCGGGACGAGGAGCAGGCCCACCCCGGCGGCCACCAGTTCGATGGCGTCCGCCGTCGTCGCGGGCCGCTCGAAGGCGGGCTTCCCGGGCGGGTGCTCCCAGTCGAGGGTGTCGTCGAGGGGGTGGAAGAGGATCTCGTCGGCCAGGTCCTCGGCGGACACCTCCTCGACCGCCGCGATGACGTGGTCCTTCGGGACCACCACGACCGTCGTCTCGGTGTAGAGCGGGATCGCGCTGAAGTACGTGCGGTCGACCGGCAGGCGTACGAGGCCGGCGTCCGCGTCGCCGCGGCGCAGCACGTCGGGCGCCTCGGCGGCGGGCGTCTGGACGAGGTCCATGCGGGTGCCGGGCAGCCGCTCCTGCCAGATCCGCACCCATTTGGCGGGGGTCACGCCCGGGACGTACGCGAGCCGGAACGAGGGAGTTGCTTGTGCTTCCGAGCCTGTCACCTGGCCAGATTACCGGGCGTGGTCGGAAGCGGCGCACGCGATCGATATCCTTGACCCCATGACGTCGCACCAGAACGCCCAGACCATGAAGCCCGCGACCGCGGCCAAGAAGCTGGGTGTGTACCTCGAAGCCACCCCCGCCGAGTTCCGGGAGGGCGTGGTCTCGCGCGGCGAGCTCAACGCGCTGCAGGCCGACCCGCCCGCGTGGCTGCAGGAGCTGCGGCGCAACGGCCCGCACCCGCGCCCGGTGGTCGCGGCCAAGCTGGGCATCTCCATCTCGGGTCTCGCGCGCGGCGGGGTCAGCGAGGCGCTCACCACCGAGCAGATCGAGGCGCTGAAGGCGGAGTCCCCCGAGTGGCTGCAGAAGGAGCGCGCCACCCAGGCGGAGGTGCGCAAGGAAGCGGTGCGCATCAAGGAGAAGCACAAGCAGCAGGATGCGGAGCAGGGCGGGAAGCCGCAGCAGGCGCGTTCCTGAAGCCTTTCCTTAACCCTTCCTGAGCTCTTCCGCCTGCCACCGCATCACGGGTGGCAGGCGCGCCACGCGCGTGACGGATGCCGGAAAAGTGTAGATATGCAGGCATGCCCTGGTACGTACACCGGCACTGTCCGCAGGCACCGGCATGAGCGAGGATCCCGGCCGGCGTCCACCGCGCTGGCTGCCGAGCGCGTGGAGCGTGGCGAACCAGGCGTTCGCCCTCCATGCCGCGGTGGTGCTGTTCCTGGTCGCCGCCGTGGCGGTGGAGTGGGTGTACATCGCGCGGGACGACGCCCTGCACGAGGCCCGCGACCGGTCCCTGTCCGTGGCCGAGGGGTTCGCCAACGGCCCTGGGATCGCGGCGGTGTTGCGCTCGTCCGACCCGACGGCGCTGCTGCAGCCGCGGGCCGAGACGGCCCGCACGCGGTCGGACGTCGACTTCGTCATCGCGATGAACACCGACGGGATCCGCTACACCTCTCCCGATCCGCAGCTCATCGGCAAGAAGTTCATCGGGACGATCGCTCCCGCCCTGCAGGGGCGCTCGTTCACCGAGACGATCGACACGTCGCACGGGCCGAAGGTGCAGGCCGTGGTCCCGGTGACGGACACCGGCAACACCGTGGTCGGCCTGGTCTCCGCCGGTGAGGCGGTCCACGGGCTGAGCGGCCACGTCAGCCGGAGACTCCCGTTCCTCTTCGGTGCCGCGGCCGTCGCGCTGGCGGTGGCCGTGGGCGGGAACGCGCTGATCAGCCGGCGGCTGCGGCGCCAGACCCACGGGCTGGGGCCCGCGGAGCTGGCGCGCATGTACGAGCACCTGAAGCTGCTCTACGACGCCAGCACCGCCGTGGGCACCACCCTGGACGTCCGGCGCACCGCGCAGGAGCTGGCGCACGTGGCGGTGCCCGCGTTCGCCGACACCGTCACCGTCGATCTGGCCGAACCGGTCGTCGAGGGCGGCGAGCCGGAGCCGCAGAACGGGTCGCGGCTGCTGCGCGTGGCCAGGGGCGGCCTCGACGACGACCGTTCGCCGGCCCCCGAGGGGGAGACCGTCGCGTTCGCCCCCGCCGCTCCGCAGAGCCGGGCCCTGCGCGACGGGCAGGCCTGCCTGCTGTCGGCGCCGCAGGCGGACGGGCCGTTGATCGCGGCTCCGCTCGCCGCACGCGGCGCCATGCTGGGCGTGGTCTCCTTCCTGCGGTCGCGCACGGCGCAGCCCTTCGCCGCCGACGACCTGTCCGCCGCCGGTGAGCTGTGTTCCCGGGCGGCGGTGAGCATCGACAACGCCCGCCGCTACACCCGCGAGCACACCATGGCCGTCACGCTGCAGCGCAGCCTGCTGCCCGGGGTGCTGCCCGAGCACGGCGGCGTCGAGGTCGCCTCCGGCTATCTGCCCGCGCTGGGCGGCGTGGGCGGTGACTGGTTCGATGTCATCCCGCTGCCCGGCCTGCGCGTGGCCCTGGTAGTGGGCGACGTCGTGGGACGCGGGCTGCACGCCGCGGCCACGATGGGGCGGCTGCGCACGGCCGTGCACAACTTCTCCGCCCTCGACGTGCCGCCGGACGAGCTCCTGGCCCACCTGGACGAGCTGGTGACCCGCATCGACGAGGGCACACAGACCGACGGGGGCACCCCGGTCACCGGGGCCACCTGCCTGTACGCCGTCTACGACCCGACCTGCGGCCGCTGCACCCTGGCCCGCGCCGGGCACCCGCCGCCGGCCGTCCTGCACCCGGACGGCCGCGTCGAGTTCCCCGACGTCCCCGTGGGCCCGCCGCTGGGCGTGGGCGGCCTGCCCTTCGAAGCGGCCGAGCTCGACCTGCCCGAGGGCAGCCGGCTGGTGCTCTACACCGACGGGCTGGTCAGGGGCACCGACCAGGACCTCTCCGCCGGCCTGCACGCCCTGGGCGACACCCTCGCCTCCCGCGCCGGGCGGACCCCGCAGGAGACCTGCGACGCGGTGCTCCGCGCGCTCGCCCCCGAGCGGCCCCGCGACGACGTCGCCCTGCTCGTGGCACGCACCCGCCTGATGGAACCCGACCGCATCGCCGCCTGGGACGTGCCCGCCGACCCCGCCGCCGTCGCCCGGGTGCGCAACGCCGCCGCACACGAACTGGCCGAATGGGGGCTCGAGGAACTGTCCTTCACCACCGAACTGATCCTCAGCGAACTGATCACCAACGCCGTCCGCTACGCCGCCGCCCCGATCCGGCTGCGCATGCTGCGCGGCCACAGCCTCGTCTGCGAGGTCTCCGACGCCAGCAGCACCGCCCCGCACCTGCGCTACGCGGCGACCACGGACGAGGGCGGGCGCGGACTGTTCCTCGTCGCCCAGCTCGCCGACCGCTGGGGCACCCGCTACACCGCCACCGGCAAGATCATCTGGAGCGAGCAGGCACTTCCGGACACCGGCCCCGGCACCGCCTGATCACCGCGTTCCCGGGGCACGGCAGGGCCGTTCCGCCATCGCCGCCTCGACGAACGCGCGCAGGAGCGGGTGGCGGCTGCTGGGCGAGTGGACGATGTGGACGGGGATCGGGGGCGCGTCGTCGATCGGCAGGAAGCGGATCCACGAGTGCGGGCTGCGGCGCACGGCGCTGTCGGGCACGACGCCCACCCCGCGTCCGGCGGCGACGAGTTCGAGCCACTCGTCGAAGTTGCCGCAGGTGACCACGTCGTCGGGGGCCTGGTCGTCCGCCCAGTCCACCGGGGTGGTGGTGCCGCTGACCGTGTTCACCACGAGCGGCCAGTCGCGGAACTCGTCCCAGCCCAGGCGGTCCCGCCCGGCGAGCGGGGAGGAGGTGGAGACGGCGGCGACACGGCGCTCCTCGAGGAAGGGCACGGATATCGCACTCCCGCCCGGCGGGGCACCGCGGATCACGGCGACGTCCACCTCGCCCAGATCGACGGCCGCTGCGGGGTTGTCGTGGCGCACCGGCTCGACGGTGCCGCGGGTGGCGTTCTCGAAGCGGACGACGGCCCGTTGCGTCCAGGGATCGGGCAGCAGCCAGGCGAAGCCGAGCCGGATCGTGCCGCTGTCGCGGATGGCGTTGAGCGTGCTGTCGAGTGCGGGGAGCAGCCGTCCGAGCCGGTCCTGCGCGTAGTGGCCGGCCGGGGTGAGCGCGACGCGGCGCGACGTGCGGTGGACGAGCCGGGTGCCCAGTGCCGCCTCCAGCCGCTGGACGGAGCGGGACAACGAGGGCTGGGTCACACGGAGTTCACTTGCGGCCCGGCTGAAGGAAAGGTGCCGGGCGACGGCCAGAAATGCACGTAAGTGCCTGAGTTCGACATCCATGCGTCCACAGCATAGATGCGCTGGAGAAGGCATTTCCGCCTGGATTGTTCGCATGCTTCACTCAATTCCCGTAGACGCCTTGACCACGGGGGTGTTGGCCACGTGCTGACTGACCAGTCCGACCGGACCGACGGAACAATCGCGGAGAAACAGCCGGCGCAGCGGAAATTACGGGGAACGGAACGCAGAGTCGTCCTGCAAGGCGCTCTGGCCATGGCCGTCGCCATGGGAGTGGGGCGGTTCGTGTTCACTCCCATCCTTCCGATGATGGAACATCAGGAACATGTCACGGCATCGGACGGCGCATCGATTGCCACAGCCAACTACCTTGGATATCTGCTCGGCGCACTCGCCGCCGGATTCGTGCCGCCGCTGATTCGCTCCCGCGCCGTCCTGCCCGTATGCCTGGCAATACTGGTGGGCACGCTGGCCGCCATGCCGCTGACCACCTCCCTGCCCCTGTGGGTGGCGCTGCGCTTTCTCGCCGGGGCCGCCAGCGCCCTCGTCTTCGTGAGCACCGCACGCAGCGCCCAGGCGGGGCTGCGCCACCGGCCCCGGCTGATCGGCTGGGTGTACGGGGGTGTCGGACTGGGCATCGCCGTCACGGGCCTGGCCGTCCTGCTGATCCACCAGTCCGGCACCTGGCGGCAGGCGTGGTGGGTGGCCGCGGCCCTCTCCGCGGTGACCGCCCTGTTCATCGCCCGCGCCCCCGCGGAGGAGGCCGCCCCCGCCACGGCGCAGGCCGCACCCCCGCAGCGGCCCGCCCGCGGGCCGCTCGCCTGGATCTCCGCCAGCTACTTCCTGGAGGGCGTGGGCTACATCGTCGCCGCCACCTTCCTCGTGGCCGCCCTGTCCGCCGACGGGTCGCCGTCCTGGCTGGGCACCGGCGCCTGGGTGATCGTGGGCCTGGCCGCCTTCCCCTCGTGCGTGCTGTGGATGGCGCTGAGCCTGCGCGTCCCGCGCACCGTGCTGCTCACCGTCGCCCTGCTGGTCCAGGCGGTGGCGGTGGCGCTGCCGTCCGTCCTGGGCGGCACGGGTGCGGCCGTCGTCTCGGCCGTCGGCTTCGGCGGCACGTTCATGGCCATCACCCAGCTCTCGCTCGTCACCGGCACCGCCCTGGGCACGCCGCGCACCGTCGCCCTCCTCACCGCCGGGTACGGGCTGGGGCAGGTGGCGGGGCCGCTGGCCGTCCAGCCCGTCCTCTCCCACGGCTACCGGCCGGCCCTGGCCATCAGCGGCGGAGTGCTGCTGGCCGCCGCCGTGTGTGCCGCACCGCTCATGCGCCGCACGGCGGACCCGGCCCGCGCCTGACCGCGACACGCTTCCGACGCTCCGTCACCATCCCTGCGACCCAGGAGACTTCTCCATGCCGTTCCACCTCGACCAGCTGTCCGTCCCGCTCGTCCAGGCGCCCCTGGCGGGCGGTGCGTCCACCCCCGAACTGGTCGCCGCGGTCAACAGCACCGGCGCCCTGGGGTTCCTGGCCGCCGGGTACCGCACGGCGGACGGGATGCGGCAGCAGCTGGTCCGCACCCGCGAACTGACCTCGCAGCCGTTCGGCGTCAACCTCTTCGTGCCGGGTGCGGTGGATCCCGCGGCGATCGCGGCGATCGGCGCGTACCGGGACGAACTGCGGTCCGAGGCCGAGCGGTTCGGCATCACGCTGCCCGCCCCGGCGGCCGAGGACGACGACGCGTGGGAGGCGAAGGTCGAGGTGCTGCTGAACGAGCCCGCGCCCGTGGTCTCGTTCACCTTCGGCCTGCCCTCCCCCGCGGAGGCCGAGGCGCTGCGCCGCGCGGGCAGCCTCCTCCTCGCGACCGTCACCACCGTCGCCGAGGCCGAGGCGGCGCAGGCCGTCGGCGTGGACGCGCTGTGCGTCCAGGGGCCGGAGGCGGGCGGGCACCGGGCCACGCACGACATCGCGGCCGAGCCGGAGACCGTGCCGCTGCCGTCCCTGCTCGCCGCGGTGCGCGAGCACGTGCGGCTGCCGCTGGTCGCCGCGGGCGGGCTCGGCTCCGGCGAGGACGTCGCCGCCGTGCTCCGCGGCGGCGCCTGCGCCGCGCAGCTGGGCACCCTCTACCTGCGCGCGCACGAGTCCGGGGCCTCGCAGACGCACAAGGACGCCCTCGCCGACGCCCGTTTCGGCACCACGGCCGTCACCCGGGCCTTCTCCGGGCGTCCGGCCCGGGGGCTGCGCAACCGCTTCATCGACGCGCACGACGGCACGGCGCCCAGCGCCTACCCGCACGTCCACCACCTGACCCGCGGCCTGCGCTCGGCCGCCGCCGAAGCCGGTGACGCCGAGCGGCTCCACCTGTGGGCCGGTGCGCGCTACCGCCTGGCGCGGTGCGCGCCGGCCGCCGAGATCACCCGCACCCTCTGGGAGGAGACCCGTGCCGTCCTGTCCGCCGTAACGGGGTGACGGCCCGGGCGCGCCCGTCCCCACCGGCGCGCCGACGGCCGTCCCCGCCCCCTGACCGTCCCCGACCCGCTCACGGAGAAGCCAGCATGCCAGCCAGCCACACCCCTGCCCGTAGCACCGCCCCCGGTGCCCCCGACGTCACGATCGCCATCGTGGGCCTCGGCCCGCGCGGATTATCGGTCCTGGAGCGCGTGATGGAGAACGCCCGGGCGAACCCCGGGCGCACCGCGCTCGTCCACGCCATCGATTCGCGCCAGGCTCCGGGAACGTGTGACTCCACCCGCGACTGGAGTCGCGGGCTTCCTGTGTCGGCGGCTAAGCACCGTCGCAGAGGACCAGCCCGGCCCTGTGCAGGACGTTCAGCGCGCCCACGCGGTCGGCATTCTCCACCAGGCCGCACTTGACGCACTCGAATTCTGCTTGGGTGACGCGGTTCTCCTTCGCGACGTGCCCGCATCCGCCTATCTCGGGCGGGCACGTGCGGGAGGTGTTGCGGGCGTCCACTTCGATCACGCGGCGAGCGGCACTCTCAGCCTTCTGCGCCAGGATTCCGAGGAACTGTCCCCAACCCGCATCCAGGATGCTCTTGTTCAGTCCGGCCTTGGCAGCGGCGCCGTTCGCAAGGAACGCGCCGTTCTGCTCGGGGTCGGGCCTGGGCGCGGGCGCTTTGGTCATGCCCGCCGTGTTCAGCCGCTCGTGCCCGATCACGTCGTGCTCCTGGACCAGGGCAAGGGCCTGCTTGTGGTGGTGGTCGAGGCGCTGGCGCCGGATCTTGGCGTGCAGCCTGGCGACCTTCCGGACTGCGGCGCGGTGCTTCTTCGTGCGGTGCCGGGTGCGTTGAGGGAAGGTCGAAAGGTGCCGCTGGGCGGCGGTGAGCTCGTCGGCCATGCGGTCGAGGAACTTCGGGTTCTCGGTGTGCACGCCGTTGGAGCCGGTGAAAAAGTGCACGATGCCCATGTCGATGCCGATGATCGAATCCGTGGCGGGAAGCGGCTCGGCCGGCACTTCGTCGCAGGCGAGGACGACGTACCAGCGTCGGCCTTCCCGCTTGATGCTGATCGTCTTCACGCGGCCTTTGACCGGCCGATGCTGGTGCACCCGGACATGCCCGACGCCTTGCAGCCGGACGCGGGTCCGGGCGTCGTGGGGGGTGGAGTCCCAGCGGCAGCCGTCCCCGTCCTTGGGGAAGGTCACGGTGTCGAAGTGCCCAACACCCTTGAACCTGGGGTATCCGGGCGTGAGGCCTGCCTTCACGCGCTTGAAGAAGGCTTGGAACGCCTTATCCAGGCGGCGCAGGGTGGCCTGCTGGCTGGAGAACGACCAGCGGCCCTGACGCTCCGGATCGAACGCCCGGATCTCCTTGAGCTGGGAGGACTGGCCGCCGTACGTGATGCTCGCCTTCGAGCTGTGCCGCCAGGCATTCCGGCGCTCCTGGAGCGCGCCGTTGTAGAGGGAGCAGTGGTCGGCCAGCATCGCCCGCAGCGCGGCTTCCTGCTGGACCGTGGGGCGGAGAAGGAACTTGTAAGCGCGTATCACCCTTGCGCCTCCTTGTCCTTCTTCCCGAGGCGTTCCCACTGGGTGTTGATGTACTTCTCCACCGTCGCCGCCGAGACCGCGCCGACCGATGCGGCGAAGTACGACGACGACCACAAGGTGGGCATCCGCGATTTCAGGTGCGGGAACTCCGAGCGGAGCACGCGGGAAGTGAAGCCCTTGAACTGGTTCGCGACGTACGAGGCGGAGGACTTGGGGTCGTGCTTGACGAAGAGGTGCACGTGGTCCGGCATCACCTCAAGCGCGGTGATCTGCCATCCGCGCTCGTCTGCCTTCTGCCGGATCAGTTCGTCCAGGCGTTCCGCGACCCGGCCGTCGAGGACGGGGCGGCGGTACTTCGGGCACCACACGACGTGGAGCCCGAGATCGTACACGCCGCCGGAGAACTGGCGAACCTTCCTGGCCACAGCCACGGGCTCACTATACACATGCCACAGGTCTAGCGCGGCGGAAAGAGAGGCTCAGGTGAACAGTGCAGATCCATGCACACAGTTGAGGCCAGAGCAGTCCAGAGAAGCCATTCCCACCCCGCTAAAGCGGGGCGTCCCGGCCAGGTCCTGACGGAGACCGACGCAGCGGCACCTGCTGATGAACACAGTCGCCTCCCAGGTGACGATGTATGCCGACCCCAGCGTCAGCTGCCGCGACCCGATCGTGCCCGGCCCGAGCCTGTACGAGTGGGTGCGGGAGCTGCCGCAGGACACCCTGGAGGGTCTGTTTGTTCCGGACCTCGCCGAACAGGCCCGCTCGTTGGGCCCGAACGACATCGGCGGCGCGCTCCGCAACGGCTGCACGCCGGAGGAGCTGGCCGAGGTCGCCCTTCAGTGCGCGGTCTACGCGGGCGCCCCGGCCGGCATCGACACGATGAAGCTGATCCGCCAGGAGGTCGCCCGCTTCGAGGAGGAGAACGGGCCGGTTTCCGAAGAACGCCAAGAACGCCAAGAACGCTGACGCATCGTCCGGCATGCAGGACGGGCCGGTTCCGGGCTGCCGCCCGGGGCCGGCCCGTCCCGTGACCGCCGTCAGGGGGTATGGGGGCGGCGGCCGGGCTCCTGGTGCGGCACGGTCTGAGCCGACGGCACCGCAGGCGGCGGAAGGGTCGCCGCCTCCTCCTCTTCCAGCGCGAGCAGCGGTGCGGGGTCGGGCAGTTCGGGAAAGGACCGGTCGCAGTCGTGCAGGCGCAGCGCCGACGTCAGGTCCCCCATCGTGCTGCGGCGCCAGGCGCTGATGTTGGGCTCGTGCACGCCGAACCGGCGTTCCAGGAACATCAGCATGGAGGTGTGGTCGAAGACCTCGCTGCACACCCAACCACCGCGGCTCCAGGGCGAGATGACCAGTGCGGGCACCCGGAAGCCCGGCCCCACCGGCCCGGCGATCCCCTCCGCGCCGGGCGGCAGCGGGGAGACGGTGACCCACTCCCCCGGGGTCCCCTCGGGCGGGACCGGCGGGGGCACGTGGTCGAAGCGGCCGTCGTTCTCGTCGTAGGTGAGGACGAAGACGGTCTTCGCCCAGACCTCGGGCCGCGAGCCCAGGGCGTCGAGGACGGTGTAGATGTACTCGGCGCCGGCCGCCGGGAAGTCGGGGGGCTCCTCGGACGCCTCGGGGAGGCCGTAGACCGAGGGGAGGTACTGCGCGTCCAGCCAGGTGACCGAGGGCAGTCCGTCCCTGCGGATCATGTCGGCGACGTCGGACGGCGCGTAGGGCACCATCGCGTTCTCGTACAGGTCGTCACCGGGCCGGGCGTCCTGGAAGGCCTTGAACCAGCCGAGGTCGGTGTCCGGTGGGTAGGCGGTGCAGTAGCGCCAGCTGATCCCGGCGGCCTGCAGGCGTTCCGGGTAGGTGGTCCACCGGAAGCCTGTGGGCTTGTTGTCGACGACCGGTCCGCCGAGCCGCCCGGCGGGGTCGACGGTGCCGCTGACGGCCATCACGCGGTTGGGGTGCGTGGGGCCGAGGACCGAGCAGAAGTAGTGGTCGCAGACGGTGAAGGCGTCCGCGAGCGCGTAGTGGAACGGCAGGTCGTCGCGGGTGTAGTAGCCCATGGTGAACGGGCCCTTGACCGGGCCGTCGGCGGCGCGGTGGGTGGGCACCCAGTTGTCCATCCGGCCGTGGTTCCAGGACCGGTGCTGGGACGGCCAGGAGTGGCTGGTGCCGTAGGCCTTCGCGGCGCTGGTGGTCTTCGTGTCGTCGTGGAACGGCAGCAGGTATCCGTCGGCGTTCTGCGGGTCGGGCTGGTGGAACACCGAGCGGCCGGTGGGCAGCGTGACGGCGTCCGGGTCGTCGAAGCCGCGCACGCCCTGGAGCGTGCCGAAGTAGTGGTCGAACGACCGGTTCTCCTGCATGAGGAAGACGACGTGCTCGATCTCGTCGAGCGAGCGCAGCGGCCGCGCGGGCGCCGCGAGGGCCTTGCGCAGGGAGCCGGGCAGCAGCGGCGTGCCTGCTGCGGCTCCCAGGAGTCTGCGCCGGGTGATGCCGCCGGCCGGGTCGGGGTCCATGCCGCACTCCTCACTCCGAAGAAGAAGGATGGGCCGCACCGGGACCCCGGTCAAGGGTTCCGGCGGCGGTCCGGCCCCGGCCTGAGTGGTGCCCGGCTGCGGGCGGCGGCAGCCTGGGAGGCAGGGGGACGCGAGGATCCTCCGGGAGGCGGCGATGGCAGGAGCGCAAGGCCGACGATGCGGCCCGGTCGTGGCCGGTGTCGCCCCGGACACCGCGCGGCGGGCGGCCCCGGCCTGGGCCGTCGACGAAGCGGCCCGCCGCCGCGTGCCGCTGCTGCTCGTCCACGCCCAGGGGACCCCGACCGGTGGCTACCGGAAGACGGACGTACGGCCGTCGTGGGAGCAGTGGAACCAGGCGCTGCACGAGGCCGGGGACCGGGTGCTCGGGGAGGCGGTGGCCTTCGCCGAGGGGCGGCGCCCCGAGGCGGAGGTGTCCGGGCTGCTCGCGGAGGGCGACCCCGCCTGGGTGCTGCGCGAGCAGGCGCGGGACGCGTCGGCCGTCGTGCTGGGTTCCTCGCACCTGAGCCGGGTGCAGGAGGTGTTCTCCTCCGCCTCCGTCGCCCTGCCCGTCATCGCGCACAGCCCCTGCCCCGTCATCGTCGTCCCGGAACGGGAGCACACCGCCGCGGAGCCGCCGTACTTCGTGGTGGGCGTGGACGGCAGCCCGCAGTCCGCGGCGGCCGTCGCCTTCGCCTTCGAGGAGGCCGCGCTGCACGGGGCCGCGCTGCGGGCCGTGTACGCCTGGTGGCGCCCGGAGGAGGCCGGGATCCGGGACGAGCAGGCCGCGGAGCAGGAGGGCCGGGCCGTCCTCGCCGGGGCGACGGCGGAACCGGCCGCGGCCCGGCCGGGCGTGGAACTGCAGCACGCCGTCGTCCGCGGGCATCCGGTCGAGGTGCTGGCCGAGGCGTCGGAGAAGGCGCTGGGGCTGGTGGTGGGGACGCGGGGGCACGGGGGTTTCACCGGGATGCTGCTGGGTTCGGTGAGCCAGGGCGTGCTGCGTCACGCGCGGTGTCCGGTCATCGCGGTCCCGCACGCGGGTGCGCGCTCGTCCTGAGGGCCGGGGCGCGCCCCCGCCTCCCCTGTGCGGGGCGGGGGTGCGGGCGGATGATGGAAGCCGGAGGTCAGGGCGAGGGGGCCAGGCACATGGGCGGTTCCGTACCACTGGGCAAGCTCCTCGGCGTGCCGCTGCGGATCCACTGGAGCGCGCCCGTGCTGATCCTCTTCCTCGGCTTCGGGCTGGCCGGCGGGACCCTGCCGGCGTGGGTGCCGGGGCGTTCCGCCGCCGTCTACAACACGGCCGGGCTGGCGGGGGCGGTCCTGCTGACGGTGAGCCTGCTGCTGCACGAGGCGGCGCACGCGGTGACCGCGCGCCGGGCGGGGATCCGGGTCGAGGACATCACGGTCTGGGGGCTGGGCGGGGTCACCCGTCTGGGTCAGGCCGCGACCCCGCGCGTCCAGTTCCTGGTGGCGGCGGCCGGGCCGGTGACCAGTCTGGTGCTGGGCGGGCTGGCCCTGGCGGGCGGTTACGGGGCCGGGCACGTCCTGCACTGGACGCTGGTGTCGGCCGTGCTGGTCTGGGCGGGCGGGGCGAATCTGCTGCTGGGGCTGTTCAACCTGGTGCCGGCCGCCCCGCTGGACGGCGGGCGGATCCTGTTGTCGGCCGTCTGGTGGCGGGGCGGGGACCGGCCGCGGGCGCAGCGCGTGGCCGGCCGGAGCGGTCAGGTGGCCGGCTTCGTGATGATCGCCGCGGGCTGGATCGCGCTCACCCGGGGCCTGGGCTCGGGGCTGTGGCTGATGCTCGTGGGCGGCTTCGTGGCCGTCTCGGCCACGGCCGAGATGCGGCAGGCCATGATCCTCGCGGCGCTGGAGGGGGTGCGGGTCGGCGACGCCATGACGGGGCCCCCGGTCACGGGGCCCGACTGGCGCACCGTGGAGGACTTCCTCACGACGGTCATGACGAGAACACAGCGCCCGGCGGTTCCGGTGGTCGACTTCGACGGGCGCCCGAGCGGTGTCGTCGAGCGGAACCGGCTCCTGCTGGTCCCCGGCTCGCGGCGGTCGGAGCTGCGCGTCCGCGACCTGGCCGTTCCGCTGGCGCAGTGCACGGTGGCCGCTCCGCAGGAGGAGCTCGTGGAGGTGCTGGGCCGGGTGGCCCCGGCCGCGCATCTGGTGATCCTCGTCCTGGAGGACGGGCGCCTGGTCGGGACCGTCACCAGTGACGACGTGATGCGGATGGCCCGCCGCCGGCTGCCGGACCCGGGCGGTGGCCTGCGGATCTGACGGCCGGCGGCGGGCGCCGGAACGGACCTGCCGGGTCAGGAGGAGGGCGTCGGACCTTCCAGCTGCTCACTGATCCACTGCATGGGAGCCTCCATGTTGGACAGGTAGGTGGCGCCGTTGTGGGTGCCGCCCGGTATCTCCCAGAGCTTGGTGTGGACCGGGCCCTTGCCGTAGGTGCTCATGAAGTCCTTGACGCCCTTGATCATCGTCTTGTTCTCCTTCGTGCCGTACTGGAAGGCGATGTAGACGTCCGGTCCCTTGGTGGCGGCCAGCTGCTTGGCCAGCACCTCGGGGTTGTTCTCCTGCTTCTCCTTCTCGTGGCCGCGCCACAGCGGGGAGTCGGGCACGATGTCCGGACCGTTGGCGACGGCGGCCTTGAACTTGTCCGGGTGCTTGAGCACGGACTTCAGGCTCGCGAAACCGCCGGTGGAGGAGCCCATGTAGGCCCAGCCCGCACGGTCCTTGATCGTGCGGAAGTTGGCCTTCATCAGGTCGGGGACGTCCTCGGTCAGCCAGGTGCCCATCTTCTCCTGGCCGGGGATGTCGCTGGCGTCCCAGTAGATGCCCTTGTCGTCCGGGCCGGGGTTGAGGATCGGCATGGCGAGCAGGAACGGCTTGCTCTTGCCCTCCTGGTACCACTTGGAGATGCTTTTCTCGAGCGAGAGCTTGTCCTTGCCGAACTCGCCCAGCGCCCAGTAGTTGCTGTCGTTGCCGGGACCGCCGGGGAGGGCGATCATCACAGGGAAGCCGCTCTCCTTGAACTTCGGGTCCGACGTGTACTCCTTGGGCGCCCAGACCCACACCTTGCCCTTGAACCCGGACTTCGGGCCGTCCAGGGTCACGACGCTGACCTGGGAGCCGTCGCTCAGGGTCTTCGCGTTCTTGAAGTGGGCGTCGGGGCCCGTGGGCATCAGCGTCTTGGAGTCGACCGGCTTGGCGTTCCCGCCCTTGCCGTCGTTGGCGCCCCCGGCCTGGCCGTAGCTGACGGGGTCACCCTTGTCGGAGAAGGGCGGGATCTGGTAGTGGCTCATCACGGGCCAGGCGATCAGCCCGAGCGTGGCCACGGACGCCGCCCCGATGATCCAGCCTCGGGCGCGCGACGCGCGGCGCCGTCCGGTGGACTCGTACATCCCGGCGGGTGGGTTCGTCATGTTGCTGCTCCGGCTGGTACTGCCCCAAAGGGACAAGAAGGTCAGTTCCGTCCTGTCGGACGGAGAGCCAGGGCCAAGGGTTGCATGATCACGTCGTTCGGCAGGTCTTTGATACGAAACCATCACAAACGCGCCTGGCTGAAACGGCTGGGGCCTGTGTTGTTCAGTTTTCCGGTCCCGTGATCCCGTCCGCCGCGCGCCGCCCGCTCGCCACGCAGTCGGCGACGCCGACCCCGTCGTAGGCCGCCCCGCAGATCTCCAGGCCCGGCAGGCCGCCGAGCGCCTCGCGGATCCGGGCGACCCGGGCGCGGTGGCCGACGGGGTAGCGCGGCAGGCCGCCGATCCAGCGGGTGACCTGCGCTGCCACCGGGCGGGCGGCGAGTCCCGTCGCCGCCCGCAGGTCGTGCAGGGAGGCGCCGACGAGGTCGTCGTCGTCCAGGTACAGGCTCTCCTCCTGCCCGTACCGGCCGAGGGAGGTGCGCAGGACGAAGAGGTCCGGGGCGCGCCCGGCGACCCAGCCCCACTTCGCGGTCATGAAGGTGGAGGCCTTGATGGAGGCCTTGATGGACGCCGTGCCGGGCGCCCCTCCCGGGCGGCCGGCCGCGGGCGGGACGAGGAAGCCGGACCAGTCGCCGAGCGCGGCCAGCCCGGCCACCTCGCGGCGCCGGAACGCCATCGTCACCACGGCCGTCGACACGTACCCGATCTCGCACAGCTCGGCCGCCGCGGCCGGGGCCGCGGCGGCGACCAGGGTGGACGCCGTCCAGGCGGGCGCCGCGATGACGACGGCGTCGCAGACGAGGGTCCGGGCGGCGGTGCGCACCTCCCAGCCGTCGGCGGTGCGGGTCAGCGCGAGTGCGGGGGTGCACAGGAAGACCTGGCCGCCCGCGGCGCGGACGGCGCCGGCGACCGCGTCCGCGAGGGCTCCCGCCCCGCCGTCGAGGCCCATGACGGCGGGACCGGCGGACGCCGGCGCGGCGACGGGCGGACGGCGCCGGACGGTGCGGAGGGCGCCGGCCGGGGACAGGGCGTCCGCCAGGGCGGCCGGATCGCCGGGCGTGCCCGTCCCGTGCCCCCGGGGCAGCGGGCGCAGGGCGTCGCCGGACCACAGGGCGACCGGGGTGACGGCCGGGAACCGCAGCCGGTCGCCCAGTCCGACGGCCCGTGCCAGGTCGACCGCCTCCGGGCGCCGGGCGGGCAGCCCCTCCGTGCCGAAGTCGACCGGGACGCCCGCGATGTCGCCCGTGTGCAGCTTGCCGCCCAGCCGGGCGGTGGATTCGAGCACGGTGACGCGCCGGCCCGTCGCGCCGAGGCGGTGGGCGGCTGCGAGGCCCGCCATCCCGCCGCCGATGACGATGACGTGGCCCGCGGCGGCGGGGCCGCTCATGAGCCTGCTCCTTCGAGAGCCTCAGCGCGGCGCCCGGTGAGGGCCGGCATGCCGGGCAAGGGGTCGTGCCGGATGTGCTCGGCGGGCAGCCCCAGTGCGGCGAGCCGGGTCGCGACGGCGCCGACGGCGGCGGGCGGGCCGCTGACGAAGGCGAGGTGCCGGGTCCAGTCGCCGTGCCGGGCCACGGCCTCCGCCAGCGTCTGCTCCCCGGTGGTCACGTGGACCACGCGCAGCCAGGGCAGCCGCTGCGCCAGGGCGGCCACCGCCGCGGCGTCGTACCGCTCGGCGGCGTGGCGGGCGCCCAGGAAGAGGTGCACCATGCGGTGGCCGCTCCGGTGCGCGGCCAGTTCCTCCAGCAGGGCCTTGGCCGGGGCCCAGCCGGTGTCGTCCGCCACCAGCAGCAGATCGCACGCCGGTGCGGCGTCCAGCGTCGTCGTCCCGCTCGCGGGCCCCAGCCGCAGGGTGTCCCCGACGCGGGTCCCCGCCACCAGTGCCTCGCTGACCCCGCCGGGGCCGGCCTGCCGCACGTGGAACTCCAGCTCGCCGTCCGTCCGGGGCGCACAGGCGAGGGAGTACTGCCGCCAGGCCTGCGGCAGCAGCGGCGAGGCCACGGCCGCGAACTGGCCCGCCCGGTACGGGTACGGCTCGTGGGGGCTGACGCGCAGCACGGCCAGGCCGGGGCCGCGCAGCTCGCGGCGGGTCACCGTGGCGTGCCAGGAGGGGGGTTCACGGAGGGCCTCCTCGGCTCCCCGGTTCATGGCCGCCACGGCGAAGCGCAGCATGCGCAGCCAGGCCTCTTCCATGGCGTCGGTCCACTGTGCTCCGGCCGTGCCGCGCAGCGCCTCGCACAGGGCGGCCTCGAAGGCCTGGTAGTGGGCGGGCCGTACGCCGAGTTTGCGGTGGTCGCGGCCGAGGCGGGTGAACTGCGCCGCCACTTCGTCCGGTCGGTGCAGACGGTCGATCAGGTAGCGGAAGATCTGCACGAGATGGCGCTTCTGGAAGTCCATCGACTCGGGGAAGAGGGAGCGCAGATAGGGCCATTGCCCGAACAGCGCGTCGTAGAGGCGCGCGATCAAGTCGTCGAGGGAGGTGACGAGTTCGAGGGACTGTGCGATCACCCTCTGGTCGGCCGCACCGTCGTAGCTCGGCTCCAGCTCGCGGGCGGTCCGCGCGGCCGGGGACCGGTCGGGGGTCAGCATCTGTCGGCGCAGCCGCATTGCATCGTGCCGGGCGAGCAGGGCGTGGTACTCGGGGGTGACGGTGTCGCGTGGCACGGGGAGACTCCTGTAGGGAGGCGGGTCCTGCCGTCCGTTCCGTGGACGGCGCGCGCCAGTATGACATCGGGCATATGTGCCCAAGCGGCCCTATTCTCCAGGGCCTTTCGGCCCTACCTCCAGGGCGCCGGGCGTGACCTCGTCCGTGGTGCCCAGGCCCAGGCGCAGGCGGATGATGCGCGCGATGTCGGTGATGGTGCCCTCGCTGCGGAGCAGTTCCATCGGCGGGATGTCGATGTCGTACTGCTGCCGGAGCGAGGTGAACACTTCGGCGGCCATGAGGGAGTCCACGCCGTAGGTGTCGATACGGCGCCGGTGATCGACCTGCTCCAGCGGCAGCTGTGCGACCTCGGCGAGTTTCCGGGCGAGCGAGTCGGCGATGAACTGTTCCGCCTGTTCGGGCGACGTTCCGGAGAGCTTGCGGAGGATGTCCTGCCGGGACGGGGCCGCCGTGGCGTCCAGGGCGGGGACGAGTCCGGCGAAGCGGGGCACCGCCACGCACTCCAGGAGGCCGCACAGCGCCGCCCAGTTGTAGCGGCCGCATCCGGCCACGTCCGGCTGCGCGGTGAAGGACTCCTTCAGGGCCTCGAACGGCTCGTGGGGCATGACCGTTCGTCCGAGAGCCGCATCAGGAGGGCATCGTCCAGGTGCATCGCGGAGTGGACGACGCCGCGCAGCGGACGGCCGTCCGTCTCGGCCTCCTCGACGAGGCCCGCGGCTTCGGGGGATACCGATCCGCGGCGGCCGACGAGGGCGAGCCGGCGGGCTCCCCGCGCACCGAGTCGGCGGGCCGTGGCCGCACCGAACCCGCCGAGGCCGCCCGTCACCAGATACGTGCCACCGGGGTCGAACTCCGGGGCGCGCAGGGTGCGTTCGACCATCAGCGGCTCGTCCAGCGGGTCGAAGGCCACCACGACCTTGCCCACGTGCCGCGAGTGCTGCATGAGGCGGAACGCCTCGGTGACCCGCGCGGCCGGGTGGACGGTGTGCAGCAGCGGCCGGTAGCGGCCGCACCGGACCAGGGCGACGACCTCGGCGAACTGCCGCCGGGCCGGCTCGGGGTCCTGGAGGAGCTCACTGAGGCCGACGCCGAAGAAGGCGATGTTCCGGGCGAACGGGCGCAGACGCAGCGGTTTGTCCTCGGGATGTCCCGCTTGCCCAGCTCGACGAAGCGGCCGCCGGGGCGCAGCGCCTCCAGCCCGCGCTCGACGGCCTCGCCCGCCAGGGAGTTGAGCACGGCGTCGACCCCACGGCCCGCCGTGATCTCCCGCATCCGTTCCGCGAAGTCCGGGGAGCGGCCCGCCGCCGGGCGAACTGCAGCGCGGCGAGACCGACCCCGCCGGCACCGCCGTGTACGAGGACGGTCTCGTCGGCCGTCAATCGGGCCAGGTGCCCGAGGGCGTAGTGGACGGTGAGGAGGACCACCGGCAGGGTGACGGCCTCGGTGATGTCCGCAGTACGCCCCCAGGGCGATCTCCGTTGCGTAGGCGGGGTGGTCACGTGCGACCCGTTGTACAACGTCCTGCACCGATGCCGTTCGCGCCGCCAGCCGCCACCAGCACGGCGGACGGTGCGGGCAGCGGGGGACGGGCCGCGGGGACGTCCGGGCGCGGCTGTGCGCACATGACGGTGGTGCGGCGGGTCAGCGGCGTCCCCCGCAGGCCCGCGAAACGCCGGAGCCGGCACCCTTCCACCTCGGCCATGACGGTGCCATCGGCAACGGTGACGGTGATGTCCCAGCAGACCTCCGTGCGCGTACGGCCGCGCTCGCGCAGGTGGAACAGCCCCTCGGCAGAGGGTGTCTGCCAGATGCGGACCACGTCGAGGGCGCTGGACAGACAGGCGAGTTGTCGCTTCAGGGCGTCGGCCATGAGCGGAAGCCCCGCCTGGAGCGCCCCGTCGTGCCGGTAGGCGCAGGCCCTCTCCACCAGCGGCACGATCACCGCCGAGGGCCTGCGCCTCTCGGCACGGCCCCGGTCCCGCGGCCCCGGCCGTCCCGGGAGCCCCCCGCCGCAGGCGGAGGGCGAGCCGCCTGGGACGATCGCGAGGTGATGCTGGAGACACCCCGCCTCGTCCTGCGCCGCTTCCGCCCCGAGGACGCGGCGGCGCTCGCCGCGTACCGGTCCGATCCGCTGGTCGCCCGCTACCAGGGCTGGACGGCGCCCGTGCCGTACGACGCGGCGCTCCGGGCGGTGCACGGGTTCGCCGAGGGGTCCCCGGACCGGCCGGGCTGGTTCCAGTACGCGGTCGAACTCGCCGCGGAGGGCTGCCTGGTGGGGGACGTCGGCGTCTGCCTGCACGAGAACCTGATGCAGGCGGAGATCGGTTTCACCCTCGCCACGGAGCGGCAGGGGCACGGCTATGCGGCCGAGGCGGTGCGTGCGGTGCTGGCCGACCTGTTCGAGCGGCGGGGCCTGCACCGGGTCTCCGCCGAGTGCGACGCACGCAACGCCCGCTCGGCGAGGCTGTTGCAGCGGCTCGGCTTCACTCAGGAGGGGGTCCGCCGCCGGGCCACCTGGATCAAGGGCGAGTGGACGGACGACATGCTGTTCGGCCTGCTGGCGTCGGACCGGCGGGCACCGGGCGGCGCATGACCGTGCGGCGCCGGTGACCGCGGCGTGTGATTCCCCGGCATGGCCGACACCGCCGCCGGGCGCCGCGTGGCACCCTGTCCTACGGTGGGACGGGAGGCCGCCCCGCAATCCAGTCCGCCCGCGCCTGCCGGAGGCGACAGTGCCGTCGAAACAGATGACGTCGAACGCGAACCTTCTGGGCCAGATCGATCACTTCGTGGTCCTCATGCTGGAGAACCGGTCCTTCGACCACATGCTGGGGTTCCTCTATACGGACCAGGGCAACCGCTCCCCGTCCGGCCAGCCCTTCGAGGGCCTGACGGGCACGGAGACGAACCCGGACGGGAACGGCAGCAAGGTCTCCGTCTTCCGGATCGACACCACGAAACCGGGTGCGTACTTCATGCCGGGCGCCAACCCCGGCGAGGGCTACCGGCCGACCAACAACCAGCTGTTCGGCACCCAGACCCCCGCCACGCCGGCCCCCGTCCCCACCAACGACGGCTTCGTCGCCGACTTCGCCGCGACCATCCAGCAGCGCATCCAGCAGAAGCAGCCCGTCTACGCGGGCACCACCCCGGACGACATCATGGGCTGCTTCACCCCGGAGGGGCTGCCGGTGCTGTCCGGCCTGGCCCGCGGCTTCGCGGTGTGCGACCACTGGTACAGCTCGGTGCCCACGGAGACGCTGCCCAACCGGGCCTTCGCCTGCGCCGGCACCAGCCAGGGCCACATGGACGACCACACGCACACCTTCACCAGCCCCAGCATCTTCGGCCTGCTGGACGCCCACAAGATCGACTGGGCGATCTACGGCTACCACGCCCAGCCGCTCACCCGGGGCAACTTCCCGGACATGGCGAACGTCGACGCGCGGCACTTCGGCCAGTTCATGGACTTCAAGAACGCCGCCGCCAACGGCACGCTGCCCGGGTTCACCTTCCTGGAGCCGGCCTGGGCCTCCACCGGGAACAGCCAACACCCCAACTACGACGTGGCGTTGGGCGAGCAGCTCATCCACGACGTCTACCAGGCGCTGCGCAGCGGCCCGGGGTGGGCCAAGACCCTGCTGGTGGTCACCTACGACGAGCACGGCGGCTGCTACGACCACGTGCCCCCGCCCGCCGGTGCGACGCCGCCCGACGACGCGGTGGGCGAGTTCGGTTTCGACTTCACGCGGTTCGGGGTGCGCGTGCCGACGGTGCTGGTGTCCCCGCTCATCGCGCCCGGCACGGTCTTCCGGGTGCCCGACGGCAGTGTGCCGCTGGACCACACCTCGCTGCTGAAGACGGTCCAGCAGCGCTGGAACCTGCCGCCGCTGACCGCCCGCGACAAGGCGGCCCCCGGCTTCGGGGACGTCCTGACGCTCGGTCAGCCGCGGGACGACGATCCGCTCGCCGGTGTCATCGTCCCCACGTCGGTCGGCGTCAACCCGGCCGCGGGCGAGGTCTCGCACCTCGACGAGGTGCACGAGGACCTCGTCGCGCGGAACCTCATCCCGCCTGTCTGAGTTCCGCCCGTCTGAGTTCCGCCTGTCTGAGTTCCGCCCGTCCGACGACCGACGGAAAGGGGGCCGGCGTACGAGCCGCCGGCCCCGTGACGTCAGGCCGTCAGTCCCGGCGCCCCTCCAGGCTCCGTACGTCGAACGACCAGATGCCGCGCCCGTGCGTGGCCGCGTAGAGCCGCCCGTCCGGGCCGAGCCGCACCTGCAGCGCGGCCGTGGTCGGCAGCGCGCCGCCCAGCACCTCCCACTGCCCGGAACCGGGCGCACGGTGGAAGACGGCCAGGTCGGTGCCGAGGGCCAGCCCGCCGTCGGGCAGCAGCCGGACCGAGTCGGCCGGGACGTCCGGCAGGTTCGCCGAGATGTCGGTCCAGTCGGCGCCGCCGTTCCGCGACTCGAAGACGTGGCCGACGCCGGCGCCGGGGCCCTCGGTCCAGGCGCGGGAGAACCCGTTGACGGCCAGGAACACGTGCTGCGGGTCGGCGGGGTCGGTCTCGAACGCGGAGAGGTAGCGGTTCGGGACCGTGCCGTTCACCGGCAGGGCGAGCTGGTGCCAGCCGGTGCCGTCGGCGTTGCCGACCGCGATGCCGCGGGTGAAGCCCTGGTTGTTGCACGGGCCGCACCAGGCGACGTGGACCCGGCCGCCCGAGGCCGCGACGGCGGTGGCCACGTGGCCGTCGCCCAGGTCGAAGACGTTCTTCCACTCCGCGCCGCTGCGGATCGCGAAGCCCTTGTTCTGCACCCACACGTGCCGGCCGCCCGCGATCCAGGTGCCGGTGTTCTTGGCGTCGGCGGCGATCGGTGCGATGAAGCGGGCCCCGGCACCGCCGAGGTCCTTGTCCGGCGGCGCCACTTCGTACTCGGTCGCCTTCGCGGGGTCGGTGCTCCAGGCACCGTTGTTCACGCCGCAGTCCTGGGTGACCCACATGTCGAGGTACACGTATTCCTGGGCGATGTTGCAGCCGTTCGCGGGATCGGTGATGGTGTCGGCGCCGTCGCCGCCGAAGTTGGAGCCCATGACCCTGTCGCGGCCGCGCAGCATCGACTGGCCGTTGTCCTGCAGGCCGCCGGTGACCGAGACGCCGCCGTAGGTGCGGTCCCTGCCGATGCCGACCGAGTAGTACTGGAGGGTGTCGATGGTGCCGTCGGCCAGGGACTGCCAGTCCTTGGCGTGGCCGCCGGAGTCGACGGCGCCGTTGAGCGGGCGGCGGTAGATGCCGCCGTCGTTGCCCACGTAGACCCAGGTCCTGCCGTGGTGACTGCCGATGGCCACGGCGTGCTGGTCGGAGTGGGTGGTCGGGAAGCAGTCGCCGGTGCGCTTGGCGGGGTCGACGCTCCAGCACGGGAAGGTGAAGTTCCAGTACGGGCCGGGGGTAATCCAGCTCGTGCCGCCGTTCTTCGTCTCGAAGACCTCTTCCAGGCCGAGGTAGACGTGGTCGGGGTTCGCCGGGTCCACCTGGAGGAACTGGTTGTACCAGGACTGGATGCCGGGCATGTAGCCGGCGCCCTGCAGGGCCGAGCCGGACGCCTTGAGCTTCGGGTAGTCGGCGATCTGGGTCCACGGCCCGGCGGGCGAGCCGGACTTGGAGACGTAGACGCCCTTCAGACCGCTGTCCGGGTTGCTGTTCATCTGCGCCGGGGACTGGTCGACGGCGTAGAGGCGGGAGCCGTCGGCGGCGGCCGCGAAGGTCACGTTGCCGACGTCGGCGCTGCCGGAGGGCAGGTCGCCGAGGGAGGAGAGCCGCTGCCAGGTCCCGTTCTGCTTGCTGTAGAGGCCGTTGTAGGTGTCGCCGCCGCGCCAGCCGACCGCGAGGACGACCTTGGACGGGTCCTTGGGGTCGACCGCGATGTCGTTGGCGATGTTCTTGTAGGGGGCGGCGGGGTCGGAGGCGAGTGAACCACCCGGCAGGTAGGCGGGGTTGGGGGCGAACTCCGGCGTCCACGGTCCGGAGAGGTCCGTGGCGGAGTGCGACCACACGCCGCGGCTGGTGGCCGCCCACACGGTGCCGCCGGCGAAGCGCAGGGCGTGGATGACGGTGCTCTCCAACTCCGGTCCGCCGACCCTGCCACCGGGCCGGAAGGTGCCGTGCCGGGGATCGGCGAGGACGTAGACGCCGGTGCCGACGAAGGAGGTTGCTCCGGTGTTGGATTCGCCGGTGGCGTACCAGAGGCGCCCGGAGTGGTCGAGGGCGAGCGTGCCCGTGGAGAGGGAGGGCAGGCCATCGGCGATGGGCTGCCAGTGGCCGCCGCCCGTGCGGGAGCGGAAGACGCCGCCGTTGGCGCCGCCCGCGTAGACGTAACCCTGGTCGTCGGCGGCGATGCCGGTGATCCGGCCGGTGACGTAGCCGGCGCCGCCGCTGGAGTTGGAGTTGATGTCGCGGTAGCGGGGGTCGTCGGAGTCGTAGGGGCGCCGGGTGACGTGCGACCAGTCGCCGTCGCTGCGGGGCATGGACTGCAGCTGCCGCCAGGCGGCTCCGTAGGCGCCGGGCGCCACCGCACCGGGGGCGGTGCGCGCCTCGGTGAACTGGGCGGAGGCCTCGGCCGAGTTCTCGGCCTCGTCGGAACCGCCGTCCTTCCCGGGGGAGTCGGCCCCCGGGGTCAGTGCGGCCGTCCTGTGCCCGGAGCGGACGAGGTGGCTGTGCTGCCGGCCGATGTCGGCCTGGTGGCGTGCCTGCCAGGGTCTGGGTCTGTGCTGGGGGTCGGTTGCTGCGTGGGACTGCGTGCCGATCAGCGCGAACGCTGCGCTGAGGACGACGCAGGCCGCGTATCTCCGTCGATGCCGTCGGTACCGATGAGGCGTCATGCCTGTCCCTCCCTGCGGCGGCCGCGGGATGCGGCCCGGCCGCGGAGGGAGATTCTGGCGTGGCCACGTCAGTCAGGGAAGGTGGCCGCAGCATCGGGTTCGGGGCCGGGCCGCCGGTACTCAGCGGCCCGGCCCCGCCCGGGTGTTCAGCCCTGCTCGGCGGCGCGGCGGCGGCGTGCGAGGACGACCATGCCGGCACCTGCGGCAACGGCGGCGGCTCCGCCGCCGAGGGCCCACGGGACGGAGGCGTCCGCGCCGGTGCTCGCCATCTCGCCGCCCTTGGCGGAGGCGGTGGCCGGGGCATCCTTGGCGGAGGCGGCCTTCGCGGAGGACTTGCCGCTGTCCTGGGCCGGCTTGGCGGCGTCGTGGCCGCCGTCCTTCTGGTGCCCGTCCCCGGTGGACGGCTTCTCGGCGTCGCCCTTCTTGTCCTCGACAGGCTTGTTCTTGGCGGCTTCCGCGGCCGCCTCGTCCTTCTTGCGGGCCTCGTACTGGCCCGTCTCCAGGAAGTACTTGACGTCCTCGTAGGTGCCGCGCAGCGCCTTCTTCCCGGCTTCCTTCACCGCCGGGCCGCCGTCGTTGATGATCTGGCTGACGCGTACCTCGTCGTCTTCGCGCTGCGCCGCGTACTGGCCCTTCTCCAGGAACTCCTTGATGGCGTCGGCATCACCGTCGAGGGCCTTGCTGCCGGCCTGCTGCACGGCGTAGCCGCCCCGGCTCATGATCTGCGCAACCCGGACCCGGTCGTCCTCCAAGCGCGCCTTGTACTGGCCGACTTCGAGGAAGTGGCGCCGGTCCTCCGCGGTGCCGTTGAGCGCCTTGTTCGCCTCCCTCTCAAGACCGCGGCCGGCCTTGCCGTCGAGCATCCGCAGGATCGCGAACCTGTTGTCCTCGTCCTGCTTCGCCGCCGACTTCGAGGCCTCGCCGTCCTTGGTCTCCGACTTGGTCTCCGACGCCTTGTCGGGAGCCGAGTTGGCGGGCGGCTGTGCACCGTCGGCGGCGGACGCCGGGGAAGCGAAAAGAACGGCCGGCGCTATCGCAGCGGCCGCAACGGCGGCCGAAAGACGGGTCAGCTTCACGCAGTACACCTACTTGTCCGGATAATGATCTTGTAAATACCCAACGACAGCTTATGTCATTTTTGGGAATCCCTTGACCAAAGCCCCCTTATCTCCGGAGATGCCGGGCGAAAAACGAGCGGACGGCATTGCGCACCGCGGGTACGGACACGACCGGGTCGAGCGCACCGACCAGGTCACGGCGGGCTTCCGCGGTCATGAGTCCCGCAGCCTGCAACTGGGGTGCCATGGCGGCGTAGTCGGCGAACACCCAATGCGCGGCACCGTCGAGCTGCGCCCGTCGGACCCGTCCTCCCGAGCGGGCGAGGACGGCCGTCCAGGAGCGCTCCAACTCCCGGCGGTGTTGGAAGCCTTCGGTTCCCAGCAGGAGCAACGGGCGGTCCGTACCGTGCCGGGCGACCGGGAACAGTTCTCCCGGTTCGCCGGGCCGCTGCGGCGCCTGGTCCAGGTAGCCCTCCAGGTTCACGGCCGCGCCGATGCGCCGGTCCTCGTACATCGCCTCCGCCACCGCCGTGCCGCCTGCCGAGTGGCCGTAGACGCCCACGCGCCGGAGGTCCAGCGCGCGGCCGAGGTCGGCAGGGAGTGCGCGTCCCAGCGCGTCCGGGTTCCGCCCTGCCGCCAGGGTTTCCAGCCGGTCCAGGACGAACCGGAGGTCCGCGATGCGGGTGCCGATCGCGGTGCGGAAGAGCTGCGGGTCCGTGCGGGGGTCCCCGCGGAACACGGTCTCGCGGATGCCCTCGGGCAACTCGACCTCACTGGCGTCGCCGGGGTGGTCGATGGTCACCACGACATGGCCGTGGCTCGCCAGTTCCTCGGCGACCGTGGTGCCCAGGGTGCGCGGGTCGCCGCCGCCGGGGCTGTACAGCAGCACCGGCCTGCGGACGGGCTGCGCGGGCGCGCCCCTGTGGGCGTGGGTCGTGGTGGCCGCCCAGTTCACGCCCGTCGGCGGCAAGTGGTGCACGAGGACGTCGATCTGCCGGAACCGCTTCGCGGCGCCCGCGGTCATCTGCGGTGCGACCGGGCGGCCGGCGACGGTGCGGGCCGGGTAGAACACCGTGGCCATCACTTCCCGGACGGGGATCGTCCCGTCCCACGGATCACGTCGCGAGCGGTCGACGAGGTACAGCGTGGCGACCCCGATCCGGTGCGGGCCCGTCGGCGCGGGCAGCCGCAGGGTGATGCCGTCCGCGGTGCGTGCCTGTGCGATGCCGCCTCCCCCGCCGCCCGCGAGCAGCAACGCGGCTGCCGCCACGGCCGACTTGGCGACCGTCCGTCGGCCGATGCCGATGCCGATGTCTGATTCTCCGTTCACCATGAGCCTTCTCCCCTGTTCCGGTCCGTCGGTGTGATCTGCATCCTGGTCCGGGCCGGGGAGAACGGGCGATCGTTGAGGCCCTGACCGAAATGCTGGCGCTGCGCGCCGAGGAGACCAGTGATCCGGATCCACTTCACGGCCGCCGACTTCGCGCAGGTCCGGTTCGCGCCGCGCCCGGCCCCGCTGCAGGAGTTGAACACGGCTCTGATGATGCTGGTCCACCGGCACGACGAGCTGCTCTTCGGCCGCTGGCGACGGCGGTTGCTGCACTCCCTGCCCGACTCGGCTCTGCCGCTGGCCGACCTGGTCCCGGGGGCCCAAGCCCCCTGCTTCCTCGACGTGTTCGACGACAGCCTGGAGGAGGGCCTGCACACCGTCCGGACCACGGACCCGGATCTGGTGCGCTCCGAACTCGAGCGGATCCGCACCGGGCACGCGGCGCCCGCCCCGGCGTGGGTCCGCGATCTGCACCGGGGGGATGCCGGTGCGTGGCAGCCGCTGCTCCGCGCCCAGCACGCGGCGTTCGAGACCGTGGTGCGTCCCGTGTGGTGCCTCGTACAGGACCTGCACCGGGCGGAGTTCGCGCGTCATGCGCTGACCGTCGCCGAGCACGGCATCGGCACCGGACTCGCCGCGCTCGTCCCCGGCTCCCGACTGCTCGGGAACGTCTGGGAGTTCGAGGGGGTGGAGGGGTTGGAGGGGCCCGTCCGGCGGGACATCCGGCTGGACGGCCGTGGTCTGCTGCTCCTGCCCACGTTCCACTGGACCGGCCGGCCCCTCGTCGCCGATCCGCCCGGCCGTCCGCCCGCGGTGACCTACCCCGCCGGTCCGGGCCTGCCGCTCGCGCCGGACGGGACCGGCGGGACGGACGAGGCGCTGGCGGGCGTGCTGGGACGGACCCGCTTCGCGATGCTGCTCCTGCTCGCGGAGGAACACACCACCAGCGGGCTCGCCCGGCGGCTGGGAGTCAGCAACGCCACCTGCTCAGCCCACGCGGCCGCACTGCGCGGCGCGGGCCTGATCACGACCGTCCGCGCAGGACGGGCCGTGCTGCACCGGCGCACCGCCCTGGGGAGTCTGCTGCTCCGGCGACAGCGACGAGGCGAACGCTGACGCTTCCGGGCCGCGCAGGAACTCCCGGACCTGCGCGGTGAATTGCTCCGGTGCCGCTGCGTGGATCAGGTGCCCCACAGGGACGGTCACGCACCGCGCATCCGGAATGCGGTGGGCCAGCTCGGCAACGCGCTCCTGCGGAAGGTGACTTCGCGGGCCGCCGCCCAGGACGAGGGTACGCGCGGAGATCCTGCCCAGGTCCGCGAGCCAGCGCGGATCGGGCTCGTCGATCTGGCGCCGGACGGTGAGCACCATGTCCCAGTCGAAGGCCAGCTCCCCCTCCGGCCTGACCGGGATGCTCCGCTCACGGGGAAGCGGAGCGGCAACGTCCTCCAGGACCAGCCGCCGCACCCGCTCCGGGCACTTCGCCGCGACGAGACAGGCCACGAGCCCGCCCATCGAGTGGGCGACGACATCCACGCGCTCCAGCGCGAGGGCGTCCAGGAAACCGATGACGTCGTCCCGCATCAGCGGCAGCGCATAGGCGCCCGGCCAGTCGCTGCGGCCGTGACCGCGCAGATCGAGCGCGTACACGCGCCGGTCGCGGGCGAAGGCGGGCGCCACACCGCCCCAGTCCGCCGCGCCCTCCCCCAGGGCGTGCAGGAGGACGAGCGGCGGAGCGCCCGGCGGGCCGGAGACGCGGTAGGCCAGGCGGATACCTCCGGCCACGACGGAAGCCTGCTCGACGGAAGAGTGATCGTCCACGCGCCGAAGCTACCCGCCGGGCCGAACCGTCGGTCCCGTGTTCACCCGCAGCCGAACGGCCGGGGCCGGTCGGTCAGGCGGCGGCGCAGAGCGGGTGGCCCCAGCCCTTGGGCCCCTTGGAGATCGATTCCCCGACCGCGTACGACTGTCCGCACGGGCACCGGCCCGCGAACTTCGCCTTGATCGTCCCGGCAGGGCGGCCGGCCTTCGCCTTCGACGCGGTCCGCTTGGCCGGTGCGCCGGAGGAGCGCCGGGCCTCCGACGGAGCGGGCTGGGCCGGTACCGGCAGCGCGCCGTGCCCGTGGGACGTGCCCGCGGGCTCCTGGGCCACCGCGGCGTCGCTGGCGGCCTTGTCCGCGATGGCGTTCAGTGGATCGCCGTTCACCTGGTGTGCCGGCACGTAGACGAAGTCGACCGTGCGACCGGTCAGCAGGGCGTCGATACGGACGACGAGCTCGCGGTTGGCGACCGGGGAGCCGGAAGCGGTCTTCCAGCCCTTCCGCTTCCACCCCGGGAGCCACTTGGTCACCGCGTTCATCGCGTACTGCGAGTCCATGCGCACCTGGAGGGGCACGGCCGGGTCGGTGGCCTCCAGCAACCGTTCCAGAGCCGTCAGCTCCGCGACGTTGTTGGTGGCCCTGCCCAGGGGGCCGGCCTCCCATCGCTGGGGAGCGCCCGCCGCGTCGGCGACGACCCAGGCCCAGGCCGCGGGTCCCGGGTTGCCCTTCGAGGCCCCGTCGCAGGCGGCGATGATGTGTTCAGACATCCCTCGATCATGCCATTGGTTGCGGCGGCGCAGCGCAAGGGCGGCGGCACCGCCTGGAATCGGCGCAGGCGGACGTCCTGCTCGACCACCTCGGCGACGTGCAGCCCACCG
>NZ_JBSFWU010000094.1:0-29542 GCF_053594995.1 Streptomyces sp. NPDC002536 | reverse complement strand
GCGCCAGGCCGATGCCGCCGATGCACATGATCGGCGCCGAGACCATCAGTGTGAACCCCATGAGCGTCAGCATCTGGACCTGCTGGACGTCGTTGGTGGTCCGGGTGATCAGCGAGGGCGCCCCGAAGCGGCCCACCTCGCGCGACGAGAAGGACTGGACCCGGTCGAAGACCGTGGCGCGCAGATCGCGCCCGAGGGCCATGGCCGTGCGGGCACCGAAGTAGACGGCGCCGACCGCGCAGACGATCTGCACGAGCGTGACGGCGAGCATCACGCCACCGGTGCCGAGGATGTAACCGGTGTCGCCCTTCACGACGCCCTTGTCGATGATGTCCGCGTTGAGGGTAGGGAGATAGAGCGTGGCAAGCGTCTGAACGAGCTGCAGGAGCACGACCAGCGCGATCGGTCTGGAATAGGGCCTCAGGTAGGCCCGCAGAAGTCGCACCAACACACAAGAAGCCTATGCGAGCAAGAGGGCGTCGGGCTTCTGCTTTACCGGCTGCGGACCTGACGCGCCCCGGCACCCGTCATCATGGATGCGGCAGACAAAGGAAGGGGACGCCGTGGCGACGACACAGACGGCAGGGCCGGGGATCCCGGCGCAGCCGGGGCCGGTACCGTCCGGCACGGTCCGGTACTGGGCCGCGGCCAAGGCCGCCGCCGGCACGGCCGAGGAGCCGTACGCGGCGCGCACGCTGGCCGAGGCGCTGGGCGCGGCCCGCGTGCGTCACGAGCGCAGCCCGGAATTCGCGCGCGTGCTGTCGCGCTGCTCGTTCCTGGTGGACGGCGCCCCCGTCGGCACACGCGACCACTCGACGGTCCAACTGGCCGAGGGCGGCACGGTCGAGGTGCTCCCGCCCTTCGCAGGAGGGTGACCCCGGCAGCATGAGCGATCAGCACCACGATCCGTACCAGCCCTACGACCCGTACGGACAGCAACATCAACAGCAACAGGACCCGTACGGCTCGTCCTACGACTACGGGTCCTACCCGCAGCCGCAGCACCGGCACCCGCAGCCCGCGGCCTGGCCGGAGCACGACCCCGCCCAGCACGATTCGATGACCCAGACCTGGCAGACGCAGACCTGGGACACCTCGACCTGGCAACAGCCACTCGTGCAGGACGACCCGGTCCCCCATGACTCCTACGGCTCCTACGCGTCGCAGCCGATGCCCGCACACCAGGTTCCGGTGTACGAGTCGGAGCCCGCGCCCGCGCCGTTGGTCGTCGCGGCCGTCGCCGAACCGGCGCTCGCCGAGCGGCCGATGACCGCGGCGGAGAAGGCCAGGGCCGAAGGCCGGCCGCAGATCCTGTCGCCGGGGCTCCGGCCCGCCCTGCTGACGACCGTGCTCGCGGCCCTGCTGGCGGCCGCCGCGCCGCTGGGGCGGCCCGCGCTGGCCATGCCCGTGGTGCTGCTGCAGGCGGTGACCGCGGCGGGCTGGTTCCGGCTGAACGGCATGTGGCCCGCGCGGCAGGGCATCGCGCTGGCGTTCCTCGGCGGCGTGGCCGCCGACATCGGCCTGCTGGCCACGGACGCCGGGCAGGCGCCGAAGGTGGTGCTGGGCACGCTGGGCGTGTGGGTGCTGCTGGTCGTCGTGCTGCAGCTGCGCAGCCAGGCCTCGCCCGACGAGCGGCTGTACGGGCTGACGGCCGCGACCGGGTCGGCGGCGCTGGCGGTCCTGGCGGCCGGGCACCTGGCCGCGGACCACCGCGCCGTGGTGACCGGTGCGCTCGGCGTGGCCGTTGCCGTGCTGGCTCGCGCGCTGCCCCTGCCGTCGGTCGCCTCGCCCGTCGTCGCGCTGATCGCGGCCGCGGGCGCGGGGGTCGCGGGCGGGAGCCTGACCGGGCTCGGTGCGTCCGCCGCGCTGCTGGGCCTGGCGGCCGGTGCCTGTGCGCTGGTGGGCCTGCGCGTGGCGAGTTACGACTACCCGTCCCGTTTCGTCCACATGACGGCGGGAGTTGCGCTCCCGCTGGCGCTGGCCGCGCCGGTGGTCTACGTCCTCGGCAGGGCGCTCGCCTGACCAGTCGGTTCGCCGACCTGATCAGTTACAGAACGGTTGCACCCACCCCCCGGCTTTCCTCTGATCCGTCCGGTTAGGCTCGACGGACATGCCGGGGGGTGCCGAAACCGATCTGAACTGGAGGGGGAGCGACAGCGGATGCGTGGAATACGGGCAACACTGATCGTCGTGATCGTCCTGGGGGCCCTTTTCGTGGGCGCCGACCGGGCGGCCGTGTACATCGCCGAGAACCAGGCCGCCGACAAGATCCGCACCAGCCAGGGGCTTTCGGGCACGCCCGAGGTGTCCATCAAGGGCTTCCCCTTCCTGACCCAGATCGCCGACTCCCGCCTCGACGAGGTCGACGTCAAGCTCGACGGAGGCATCACCGCCGAGTCCGGCGGCCGCTCCATACGCGTCAGCGGCTTCGACGCCCAGCTGCGCGGCGTCCGCATCAACAGCAGCTTCACCTCCGCCGTCGCCAACCGCGCGACCGGCACCGCCCACATCTCCTACGAGGACCTGACGAAGGCCGTCGCCGACCCCGGCGTCACCGTCGGCTACGCCGGCCAGGGCCAGGCGGGCAAGGTCAAGGTCACCGGCCGGGCGAAGATCATGGGCCAGGAGATCGAGCGCAGCGTCATCTCCTCGGTGACGATCGCGGACGGCAGCACGGTACGGGTCCACGCGGACGAGGTCCCGGCGCAGGGCATCCCGGGCGTGGAAGAGGCCGTTCGGAAGAAGACCGACTTCGACCGCCAGATCACGGGCCTGCCGAAGGGCCTCAAGCTGGACAAGGTCGAGGCGACCCCGACGGGCGTCGACATCACCCTGACCGGCTCTGACATCAGCCTGGCGGGCTGATGAAGGCGGGGGGCTTAGCGCCCCGTCAGGGGCGCGGGGAACTGCGCGACCAGCCACAGGCGGCCCGCACGTCCCGAACTGCGAGACACTTATGCCCGCACAGCAGTACGACCGGAGCGGAAAGGGCGCTCCGAGGTGCCGGGCACCACGCAAAATCCCGCCAAGTGAGACGGCGCATCCCAATATGCGACACGACGGTGACACGCGTCCCCGCCCGTCCCTACGATCCCTTCTATGAAGCGACAGGCGGATCTCACGAAGCGGCGGGCAGTCGACCTGTGCCGCCTCTCCGCCATGCTCTGTCGCCGTGTCTGACGGGGACGGCTTCCTCACGCTCTCCCCCGTCCCCTCCCCCACGGCCCTCCGGCCGTCTCCTTGCCCTACCGCCGCACAGCCGCGCGCACTTCCTGCAACTGCCCCGGAGGAGAACAGCATGAGCCGCAGTGACGTCCTGGTGGACGCCGACTGGGTCCAGGACCGCATCGACGCCGCCGACCCCAGGACCGTGATCGTCGAGGTCGACGAGGACACGTCCGCCTACGACAAGAACCACATCAAGTCGGCCATCCGGATCGACTGGAAGACCGACCTCCAGGACCCCGTCCGCCGCGACTTCGTCGACCAGGCCGGCTTCGAGGAGCTGCTGTCCGCGAAGGGCATCGCCAACGACGACACCGTCGTCCTCTACGGCGGCAACAACAACTGGTTCGCCTCGTACGCCTACTGGTACTTCAAGCTCTACGGCCACCAGGACGTGCGCCTCCTCGACGGCGGCCGCAAGAAGTGGGAGCTGGACTCCCGCGACCTGGTCGCCGAGGTCCCGCAGCGTCCCCGCACCGAGTACCGGGCGCAGCCGCAGGACGCCTCCATCCGCGCCTTCCGCGACGACGTCGTCGCCGCCATCGGCACCCTGAACCTCGTCGACGTGCGCTCCCCCGACGAGTTCAGCGGCAAGCTGCTGGCCCCCGCCCACCTCCCGCAGGAGCAGTCGCAGCGCCCCGGCCACGTGCCCACCGCGCGCAACATCCCGTGGTCCAAGGCGGCCAACGACGACGGCACCTTCAAGTCCGACAGCGAGCTCGAGGAGATCTACCGGGGCGCGGGCGTCGACCTGGGCAAGGACACCATCGCCTACTGCCGCATCGGCGAGCGCTCCGCGCACACGTGGTTCGTCCTGCACGAGCTGCTCGGGCAGACGAACGTGCGCAACTACGACGGCTCGTGGACCGAGTACGGCTCGCTCGTCGGCGTGCCGATCGAGCTCGGCGCCAACTGACCCCGCCCTCTACCCCAGAAGGATCACAGCATGTGCGGAGCAAAGGCCGGCGGCCCCGACGCGTCGACCGCCAAGTCCGGTGAGACCACCATCCAGGGTTCCGTGACCCGCGACGGGCAGCCCGTGTCCGGCTACGTCCGACTCCTCGACAGCAGCGGCGAGTTCACCGCCGAGGTGCCCACCTCGGCGACCGGACAGTTCCGCTTCTACGCGGCCGAGGGCACCTGGACCGTCCGGGCACTCGTGCCGGGCGCCACGGCGGACCGTAAGGTCGTCGCCCAGCAGGGCGGGCTGACCGAGGTGGCCATCGCCGTCTGAGGACCGGAGGGCCGCACTCCCCGGGTTGGACGCCATGATGGGGGAGTGCGGCCCTTCGCACGCTGCAGGATCCGGTCGTACCGTTGAACTGTGTACGCACGGCGACGGCGCATGTACTTCGCCATGATGGGCACCTGCATCGGCATGTTCGTCCTGGCCTGGGCGGTCGTGCGCCTGTGGTCCGTGCCGGCGGCCGTGGGGATGTGCCTGTTCGCGATGGTCATCCCGCCGGTCGCGGCGATCGTGGCCAATCGCCGCGGGCCGGAGGACCGGTGGTGGGACGATCCGTCGGGGGACGAGGAGTCCGACAAGTGGTGGGACGAGCTGGACGGTAAACGGTGAGCGCCGGGTGCGGCTCAGTACACGAGCGCCTGCGCGCCGTCCGCCATCGCCTCGCTCACGAAGACCTGCGCGCCCGCGATGCGCGCGCCCTCGATCAGGTCCGACTCCTCGATGTCCCGGCGCGCGGCGCACTGCGTGCACACCGTGATCGTGCCGCCCCCGGCCAGGATCCCCTCGATCAGGTCCGGCAGCGGGGCCGCGTGCGGCAGTTCGAACTCTGCGGCGCGCCCGGGGAGGGCGAACCACGTCGACTCCCCCGTCAGCCACAACGACACCTCGACGCCGCTGGCGACGCCCACCGCCGCCACCGTGAACGCCTGAGAGCACCGCTCCGGCGCGTCCGCGCCCGCCGTCACCTTGATCACGAGCTTTTTCTTCGCCATGCGATCACTCTAGGACCGGCCGGATCCACCTCACAGCGCCGCTCCCGGCACGGCCGACTAGACTCGTCCCCGGTCCGTACTTCCGTACACATCCACCCCCTCCGACCGAGGAGCGCGCTCGTGCTTGAGGCTTTCTTCACCACCCTGCTGGTCCTGGTCGCCGTCGGCGTCGTCGCGTTCGCCGGGCTGACCTGGAAGAAGCTGTACCAGGGCCAGCGCTGACGCCGACGCCTCAGCGAATCGGCCGCCCGAGCATCCGTCCCCTACAGATCGTCTGAGCCCACTCATGATCGAGATTCCCTCCGGCCTCCACCCGGACGTCGCCCCGCTGCTCTTCCTCGTCGGTACCTGGGAAGGTGCGGGCGTCGCGGACTTCCCCGGCGCCGAGAAGTGCAACTTCGGCCAGGAAGTGATCTTCACGCACGACGGCCGGGACTTCCTGGAGTACGTCTCGCACACGTGGGTGCTCGACGCCGAGGGCAAGCCGGTCAAGCCGATCGAGACCGAGAGCGGCTTCTGGCGCGTGACCAAGGACCGCAAGGTCGAGGTCGTCATGACCCGCGACTCCGGCGTCGCCGAGGTCTGGTACGGCGAGCTGGCGCCGGACAACAAGCCGCAGATCGACCTGGTCACCGACGCCGTCGCCCGGACCGAGGCCTCCGGACCGTACTCCGGCGGCAAGCGCCTGTACGGCTACGTCAAGGGCGACCTGATGTGGGTCGGCGAGAAGGCCACCCCCGAGGTGCCGCTGCGCCCGTACATGTCGGCGCACCTGAAGAAGGTCGCCGGCGCCGGAAGCCTCCAGGAGTGGGCGCAGAACCTGCCCGAGGACGGCCCGGACGGCGTCGCCTTCTACCGTCAGGACGGCACCCCGTACAACCCGGAGAACCCGGAAGCCTGAACCGGCACCACCTCAGCGCACCGCGGGGAAAGCCGGTCGAAATCCGGCGCTGACCCGCAACGGTAGGCGGAGGGAACCCCCGGGTCCCCCTCCGCGAGCCCGATCGCCCGCGGCGCGTGAAGCTCCCTGCTCACTCGCCGTGGACTGCGAGGGGAGGCCCTTCCCCGGGGACGCCCTGTACGTACGGACGCGGCACGAGGCGAAGGCGTACGCCCCGTGGCGATCACCCATCAGCACAGTGCACCGACGACCCGGGCGGCCCGCCGGCTGCCGCTGCCGCCGCTGATCGCCGGGCTCGGCGCCGCCCTCCTCGTCTCGCTGCTGTGCGGCGTGGCGCTCGGCGCCTCCGGCCTGTCCTGGTCCGCGGTGCTGCGGTACCTGCACGCCGGGCTGACCGGCGGCACCCTCTCCGCGGACGAGTCCTCCGCCTACACCATCGTCTGGGAACTGCGCTTCCCGCGCGCCCTGCTGGCCGCCGTCGTCGGCGCGGGGCTCTCCGCCGTCGGCGTGGCCGTACAGGCCATGGTCCGCAACGCGCTGGCCGACCCGTTCGTCCTGGGCATCTCCTCCGGCGCCGCGGTCGGCGCCAACGCCGTCCTGCTGTTCGGCGCGCTGGGCTCGCTCGGCGTATGGGCGCTGTCCTCGGCCGCGTTCGCCTCCGCGCTGGGCGCGATGGCGCTCGTCTACGCGGCCGCGCGCACCCCGCGCGGGCTGACGCCGCTGCGGCTCGTCCTGACCGGCAGCGCCATGTTCTACGGCTTCTCCGCCGTCACCACGCTCATGGTCTTCAGCGCCGAGCGCGGCGAGGCCGCCCGCTCGGCCATGATGTGGCTGCTGGGCAGCCTGGGCGGGGCCACCTGGGCGAACCTGCCGATCGCCGCGGCCGCCGTGCTCGCCGGACTGGCGTGGCTGCTGTGGTGCGCGCGCAGCCTCAATGCGCTGGCCATGGGCGACGAGACCGCGGCCGCGCTGGGCGTCGACCCCGCCCGGCTGCGCCGCAGCCTGTTCGTCGTCACGGCGGCCGTCACCGGGGCCGTCGTCGCCGTCAGCGGGGCCATCGGCTTCGTCGGGCTGATGGTCCCGCACGTCGCCCGCATGCTCGTCGGCGCCGACCACCGCCGGGTGCTGGCCGTGGCACCGCTGCTGGGCGCGGTGCTGCTGGTGTGGGTCGACACGCTCTCGCGGCTGCTGCTGGCGCCCGTCGAACTGCCCGTCGGCGTCATCACCGCCCTGCTCGGCGTGCCCTGCTTCGTGCTGCTGATGCGCCGCCGCGGCTACACCTTCGGAGGTGCCTGATGCAGGTGGACATCGAGAACCTGTCGGTCGAGATCGCGGGGGCCCGGCTCGTCGAGGACGTCGCGCTCCGGGCGGGCAGCGGGCGGTTCGTGGGGCTCGTGGGCCCCAACGGCAGCGGGAAGTCGACCCTGTTGCGCTGCGTCTACCGCGCCCTGCGGCCGACCGCCGGGCGCGTCCTGCTCGCCGGTGACGACCTGCACGCGCTGAGCGCGCGCGAGGGCGCCCGCCGACTGGCGGCGCTGCCGCAGGAGTCGGTCAGCGAGTTCGACTTCACCGCCGCCGAGGTCGTCGCGATGGGCCGGCTGCCGCACCAGGGCGCGGCGGGCCGCGTCACGGCGGACGACACCGAGGCGTGCGCCGCCGCCCTCGCCCGGACCGGCGCCGCGCACCTGGCCGGCCGGGGCTTCCTGACGCTCTCCGGCGGCGAGAAGCAGCGTGTGCTGATCGCCCGCGCCCTGGCGCAGCAGCCGGAGGTGCTCGTCCTGGACGAGCCGACCAACCATCTGGACATCGCCCAGCAGTTGGAGGTGCTGTCCCTGGTGCGCGCCTCGGGTCTGACCGTTCTTGCCGCGCTGCACGACCTCAACCTCGCGGCCACGCACTGCGATGCGCTGTACGTCATCGCGGGCGGCCGCATCGTCGCCTCCGGCCCGCCGCACGACGTGCTGAGCGCGGAACTGCTCGCCGACGTCTTCGGCGTACGGGCGCACCGCGTGCCGCATCCGGTCACCGGCGCACCGCAGTTGCTCTTCGACCGTCTGACCGCCCAGTGAACCGTAAGGACCTCATGCGCGCCCCTCGTACCGCCGTTGCCCTGCTCGCCGCGTTCGCCCTGACAGGGTGCGGCGCGAAAGTGACTGAACGCCCGGACGACAACACCGCGAAGGCCTCCGGCCGTTATCCCGTCACCATCGAGAACTGCGGCGTGAAGACCACGTACGACAAGGCGCCGCAGCGGGTCGTGACGAACGACGTCAACATGGCCGAGATCATGTTCGCGCTCGGCCTGGAGGACCACATGGCGGGCTACGTCGCGCCCGCCTACAAGGGCGGCCGAATCGCCGAAGAAACAGCACCGTGGAAGGACGGCTACAGCACGGTCAAGTGGCTCTCCAAGAAGGAGATCACCAAGGAGCTCGTCCTGGACGCCAAGGCCGACTGGGTCTTCGCGGGCTGGAACTACGGCTTCGGCAAGGGCAGCGGCTTCACGCCCGACGCGCTGAAGAAGCTCGGCGTCGGCTCGTACGTGCTCACCGAGTCCTGCCACAACGGCGGGAACGGCAAGGCACGCGGCGTGATGCCCCCGCTGGACGCGCTCTACGCCGACCTGGAGAACCTGGGCAGGATCTTCGGGGTGGAGGACCGGGCGGCGAAGCTGATCGCGGACTCGAAGAAGCAGGTCGCCGAAGCGCAGGCGCAGGTGCCGCAGGACGGCGGCCGGCCGAAGGTCTTCCTCTACGACAGCGGCCAGGACAAGCCGACGACGGCAGGCGCGTTCGCCGCCCCGCACGACATCATCGCCAAGGCGGGCGGCGAGAACGTGATGAAGGACCTGAAGGACTCGTGGACGGAGGTCGGCTGGGAGACCGTCGTCGAGCGCGCACCCGACGTCATCCTGATCAACAACTACGGGGATGTGAGCGCCGAGCAGAAGAAGAAGTTCCTGACGTCCTACCCGCCGCTGGCGGACGTCCCGGCCGTCAAGAACGACCGCATCTTCGTGCTGGACTACGTCGACCTGGTCGAGAGCCCGCGCAACCCGGCGGCGGTCGCAGCCCTGGCCGGATATCTGAAGGGGGTACGCGGCCGCTGAAGCCTCCTAGACTGGAGGCGTGGTGGACACCGACTGGCAGAGCGACCTCCGTAAGCGCGGCTACCGGCTGACCCCGCAGCGCCAGCTCGTCCTGGAGGCGGTCGACCGTCTTGAGCACGCGACACCGGACGACATCCTCACCGAGGTCCGCAAGACCGCGGGCGGGGTGAACATCTCGACCGTCTACCGGACGCTGGAGCTGCTGGAGGAGCTGGGGCTGGTCAGCCATGCCCACCTCGGGCACGGCGCGCCCACCTACCACCTGGCCGACCGGCACCATCACATACACCTCGTGTGCCGCGACTGCACCAGCGTGATCGAGGCCGACCTGTCGGTGGCCGCGGACTTCACCGCGAAGCTGCGCGAGGACTTCGGCTTCGACACGGACATGAAGCACTTCGCGATCTTCGGCCGGTGCGAGCAGTGCTCCGCGAAGGAGCGCTCCGAGGCGCCGTAGGCTTGAGATCATGCCGCTTCCATCGAAGAGCCCTCTGCTGTCGCTGCCCGGCGCCGTCCCCGCCGAGGGGCCGGACGAAGGCGTCGCCGCGCACTACGGCGACCCGTTCCGCGAGCAGCGCGCCCTCGCCGGCGGGTCCGGTTTCGTCGACCTCTCGCACCGCGGGGTCGTCACCGTCACCGGTCCCGACCGGCTCGCCTGGCTGCACCTGCTGCTCACCCAGCACCTGAGCGAACTGCCGCCCGGCCAGGCGACCGAGGCGCTGATCCTCTCGCCGCACGGTCACATCGAGCACGCGCTGTACCTGGTCGACGACGGGGAGACGACCTGGGCCCACGTGGAGCCCGGGACCCTGGAGGCGCTGATCGCCTACCTGGAGAGCATGAAGTTCTTCTACCAGGTCGACGTCGCCGACCGGACCGCGGACATCGCCGTCGTGCACCTGCCGGCCGGCTCGATCGCCGAGGCGGACGCCGACGTGGTGGTACGGGAGACGCCGCACGGGCGCGACCTCTTCCTGCCGCGCGAGCGGCTGGAGGCGTTCGCTGCGACACACGGCCCCGCGGCGGGCGTCCTCGCCCTCGAAGCCCTGCGGGTCGAGGCGCACCGGCCGCGGCTCGGCCTGGAGACCGACCACCGGACCATCCCGCACGAGCTGGGCCTGATCGGCGTGGCCGTCCACCTGCAGAAGGGCTGCTACCGGGGTCAGGAGACGGTGGCCCGCGTCCACAACCTGGGGAAGCCGCCGCGGCGGCTGGTCTTCCTCCACCTGGACGGCAGCGGGGTGACCCTGCCGGGCCACGGCGCCCCGGTCCGCCTGGCGTCCGACGGCCCGGAGGGCCGCCAGCTGGGCTTCGTGACGACCTCGGCCCGCCACCACGAGCTGGGGCCGATTGCGCTGGCGCTGGTCAAGCGGAACGTGCCGCTGGACGCGGCACTGCTCGTGGACGAGGGCACGGCGGCGGCGCAGGAGGTCGTGGTCGAGCCGTAGGGGTCGGTGCCCCGTCAGGGAGGCGGGGCCCTCAGACCTCCACCAGTACCGTGAACGGCCCGTCGTTCGTCAGCGACACCTTCATGTCGGCGCCGAAGCGCCCCGTCTCCACCTGGGCCCCCAGCGCCCGGAGTCGAGCGACGACCTCGTCGACCAACGGCTCCGCCACGTCCCCCGGCGCCGCCGCGTTCCACGTGGGCCGGCGCCCCTTCCGCGCGTCACCGTAAAGCGTGAACTGGGAGATCACCAGCAGCGGCGCCCCCACGTCCGAACAGGACTTCTCGTCCGGCAGCACCCGCAGGGACCACAGCTTGCGGGCCAGTTGCGCCGCCTTCGCCGCCGTGTCGTCGTGCGTCACCCCGACGAGCACGCACAGCCCGGTTCCGATGATCTCGCCGACCACTTCGCCGTCCACGACGACGCTCGCCCCGTTCACCCTCTGCACCACAGCACGCATGCCGACCATGATGCCTCGTACGGCATCAGGGCCGTTCGGGTGGAGAGACCCTGCGCGGGGGGCGCGCTCGGTGGCACGATGCGTGCAGGCGGTGCTCCATGCGCGCCGCCCCACGGGCCCGAGGGGACGGAAGACGGCCATGACGACACGCAAGGCACTGGACACCACGGCAGTGGACACGGCGGGCGCCCTGCGCGGCGCCCTCGCGCCCCGGCCCCCGAGCCAGCGCTCCGGCCGGCTGGCCGACGTCGGCCTCGCGGAGCTGCGGTCGCGGCGCCGCGAGGCGCAGCGGGAGGAGGCGGACCTCAGTTACGTGCGGCGGCTGCTCCAGGGCCGTATCGACATCCTGCGCGCCGAGCTGTCCCGCCGCTCGGGGCCGGGTTCGCCCGTCGTGGAGCGGCTGCCGGAGATCCTCGCGGACGGCCCCTCCGCGCACCGTTCGTCCGCCCGGCACGTGCGGCTGGGCACTCCGGTCGGCGACGAGTGCCGGCAGCTGGCCGAGGACATGCTCTCCGAGGTGGGGCTCTCGGACCCGGAGGCCCGGACCGAGCAGGAGCTGCGCGAGGGGATGGCGCGGCTGACGGGGTACGAGCGGCAGGTGTCGGCGCGCCGCCGCCTGCTGCAGCAGACCGCGGACGACTGCGGTGCGGAGATCGCCCGCCGGTACCGCGACGGCGAGGCACAGGTGGACGACCTCCTCGCATGACTGCATGCATGACTGAATGACTGCATGACTGCGCACGTGTGAGCGCCCTGTGGCGGCCCGGAAAAATGGCATGCAGGCCGTGCGGGGGCGGCCCTAGCGTGCATCCATGAGCCCCCTGAGTCCTCGCCCGGCCGTCCCCCGGATCCGTACGCTCGACGACTCCGACCTACCCGACTGGCTGCGCACCATGCGCACCGGCTTCCTCAGGCCGCCGGTGGTGCCCAAGGAGGAGGTGGAGATACGCCTGGCGGGCATGGACCTGGACCGCACGCAGGGCGCCTTCGACGACGGGCGCTGCGTGGCCACGTTCCGCAGCTTCGCGCAGCAGATCTCCGTACCGGGCGGCGCCTCCGTACCGGCGAACGCGGTCTGCAACGTCACCGTCGCGCCGACGCACCGCAGGCGCGGGCTGCTCGGCTCGATGATGGAGCGCGACCTGCGGGCCGCCAAGGAGCGCGGTGACGCGGCCGCCACCCTGATCTCCGCCGAGTACCCGATCTACGGGCGCTACGGGTTCGGCCCGGCCACCTGGGTCACCGAGTGGGAGGTGGAGACGGCCCGCACCGGGCTCTCCGACCGTTACGCGGCCCCGGAGTGCGGCGGCCGCGTCGACCTCGTCGACGGTGCCGCCGTCCGCGAGCTCGGCCCCGCCCTGCACGAGCGGCTGCGGACGCTGCAGCACGGCGCCGTCGACCGCACCGAGCGCTGGTGGCGGTTCGCCACGGGCGACCTGCCGCGGCACGGCTTCACCTGGACCGAGCCGTTCTACGCGGTGTACCGCTCGCCCGAGGGCCGCGTCGACGGCCTGGTCGCGTACACCGCCGACGACGCCTGGGAGGCCAAGCGCCCGCTGTGCTCGGCCCACGTGCGGGACCTCGTGGCCGTCTCCCCCGCCGCGGCGCGTGCCCTGTGGCACTTCCTGCTGACGATCGACTGGGTCACCAAGGTCACCACGGGCCTGCGTGCCCCCGACGACCTGCTCCCGCTGCTGCTGCCGGACCCGCGTGCGGCCCGGGTGCTCACCCACGCCGACTTCCTGTGGCTGCGCCCGCTCGACGTGCCGGCCCTGCTGACCGCCCGCACCTACGCCTGCCCCGGCTCGCTCGTCCTGGAGGTCACCGACCCGCAGGGGCCGGCCGGTGGGCGCTGGCTGCTGGAGGCCGGGCCGGACGGCGCGAGCTGCACGCCCACCCGGCGTCCGGCCGAACTCGTGCTGGACGTCGGCGCGTTGGGGGCGCTGTACCTCGGCGACGAGTCCGTGCTGCGGCTGGTCGCGCTGGGCCGGGCCGGGGAGGAGAGCCCGGGTGCGGCCGCGCGTGCGGAGCCGGTGCTGCGGACGGCGGCGCGGCCGTGGTGCCCGGACGTCTTCTGACGGACTTGACCTCAACCATTGTTGAGGTTGGAGGCTTCTTCCTGTACCGCTTCAACTGAGCGAAGGAAGAAGCCTCATGTCCGAGCGCCCCTACCGCCTTGCCGTCATCGTCGCCTCCACCCGTGAGGGCCGCTTCGGTCCCACGGTCGCCAACTGGCTGGCCCTGCAGACCGCGCAGCGCGACGACGTCGAGACCGACGTCATCGACCTCGCCTACCACCCCCTGCCGGCCAGCCTCAGCCGTGACCCCGCCCCGGAGGACGCCGCCGCCCTCGCCGCCGTGACGCCGCGACTGGCGGAGGCGGACGCCTTCATCGTCATCACCCCCGAGTACAACCACAGTTACCCCGCCTCCCTGAAGCAGCTCATCGACTGGCACTACACCCAGTGGCAGGCCAAGCCCGTCGCCTTCGTCTCCTACGGCGGGCTCTCCGGCGGCCTGCGCGCGGTGGAGCACCTGCGCCCGGTCTTCTCCGAGCTGCACGCGGTGACCATCCGCGAGACGGTCAGCTTCCACAGCCCCTGGGGCAAGCTGGACGACTCCGGCCGCCATCTGGACGAGGCGGCCGGCCAGTCCGCGGCCGGCGCGGCCAAGGTACTGCTCGACCAGCTCGGCTGGTGGGCCCTGGCCCTGCGCGGAGCCCGAGAGGCACGCCCCTACGGCGCCTGAGCGCGGCCGCGACGGCGGTTACCACGCGCGTCCGTCCGGGAACCCTCTGTCCCATGACCGATCCACGGAGGCAGACCCCGGTGACGCCCGACGGCCGCCTCGGCCCGGCCGCCCACCACCCCGGCCGGTCCGACGCCCGCTATCTGGAGCGCCGCAACGCGCTGGCCCGGCTGGCCGACGGCCACCGGGCGGGCGACCGGCTGCCGGACGTGGACTACACGGAGACCGAGCACACGACCTGGCGCACGGTCCACGCCGCGCTCGCCGTCGCACACCGCGCGCATGCGTCCCGCGAGGTGCTGGAGGCCCGTGAGGGGTTCCCCGTCCCCCCGGACCGCATCCCCGGGCTCACGGAGACCGCGGACCGGCTGCGGAGGCTGACGGGCTTCGGCTTCACCCTCACCGGCGGCCCGGTGGAGAACCGCCGCTTCCTGGGCGCGATGGCGGACGGCTGGTTCCACGCCGTCCCGTTCGTCCGGCACCCGGCGATACCGCTCTACACCCCCGAACCCGACGTGATCCACGACCTGTTCGGCCACGGCATCCACCTGTCCTCCCCCCGGTTCGCCGAGCTCTACCGCATGTTCGGCAAGGCGGCACTGCGGGCGGCGGACGAGGAGGCGCTGCGGCGGATCAACCGCGTGTACTGGTACACGCTGGAATTCGGCGTCCTGGAGGAGTCGGGGGAACCGAAGGCGTACGGTGCGGCGCTCCTGTCGTCGTACGGCGAACTGGCGCGGCTGCCGAGTTGCAGGGTCCGCCCGCTGGACATGCGGGAGATGGCACGGACGCCGTACTACTCCGCGGCGTACCAGCCGGTGCTCTTCGCGGGCCGGTCGATGGAGCATGTGCGGGAGGAACTGGGGACGTTCCTGGACGCGGAGGCCGATGCCCCAGACGCTCCAGACACTCCAGGTGCTCCAGATGCTCCTTAGGCGATCGGCTGGGTGAACCGGATGCGGTTGCCGAAGGGGTCCCGCAGGCCGCAGTCGATCCCGTACGGCCGCTCCGTCGGCCCCTCGGTGAACTCGACGCCCCGGGCGAGCAGGGTCTCGTAGGTCTTGCGGCAGTCGTCGGTGGTGAAGATGAGCCAGCCGCCCATGGCGCCCTTGGTCACCAACTCGCGGACCTGCTGGGCCGTCTCCTCGGACATCGCCGGGGCGCCGGGCTTCTCCAGCAGGATCTGCCGGCCGGGCTCGCCGGGGACCGAGACGGTGAGCCACCGCATGAACCCGAGCGGGACGTCGGCGGCCACCTCCAGGCCGAGCTTGCCGACGTAGAAGTCGAGGGCCTCGTCCTGGTCGAGGACGTATATCTGCGATTGCGTGATGGCGTTGAACATGTGCATCAGCCTAGGAGGCCCCGCCGCCGGAGACTTCTCCGAAACTGCTCTGACTGCTCGAACTGCTCGGCCGCGTCCACGCCATCGCGAAGCAGTTGGGCACGTGCGTGGTGGGCGGTGTCCGCTTGCGGTACTCCCGCGGAGAGTGCCCCACGATGTCGCGGAACGTCCGGCTGAACGTCCCGAGACTGCCGAACCCGACCTCGAAACAGATGTCGGTGACGGGCCGCCGGGTCTCCCGCAGCAGGAACATGGCCCGTTCGACCCGCCGCCGCTGCAGGTACCGGTGCGGCGTCTCCCCGAAGGCGGCCCGGAAGGTCCGCGTGAAGTGCGCCTCGGAGACGTGCGCGATCTGCGCGAGCGCGGGGACGTCGAGGGGCTCCGCGTAAGCACGGTCCATCGCGTCCCGGGCGCGCAGCAGACGGCGGTTGGAGTCCTCGACGGCACGGTTCACGGGTGCCATCAGACCACGTGCGCCCTTTACGGGGCGCTGTCGCGTCAGTTGTGCGGGTAGCGCTCCGCGGGGAACAGCGGCGTGCCCTCCGGGCGGGACGGTCCGTGGAAGGCGTACGCCAGGTCGTCGGCGACCTCGGCGATGACCGCGCGCCCCTCCGTCTGCGCCAGCCAGTACGGCGGCAGGGCCGCGTCGCCGTGCAGGGCGCCGAGGAGGTTGCCGCAGAGGGAGCCGGTCGAGTCGCTGTCGCCGGAGTGGTTGACGGACAGCAGGAGCGCCTCGGCGACGGAGCCGGGGTGCGGGTGGGCGAGCGCGGCGTAGACGGCGATGGCGAGGGCCTCTTCGGCGATCCAGCCGCCGCCGAGGGTCTCGGTCCTCTCGGGCGAGGGCGCACCGTCGGCGGCCAGCGCGAGGGCCGCGCGCAGCGCCGCCGTCGTCTCCTCGTGGCCGGGGAAGCGGGCCAGGTGCTCCAGGGCGCGGAGCACGGAACCCTCCAGGGAGTCGCCGTCCAGCAGGTGCCGCACGATCGCGGCGAACGCACCGGCCGCGTAGTACCCGGTGGGGTGCCCGTGCGTGATCTGCGCGCAGCGGGCGGCCAGGTCGAAGGCCTCGGCGGCGGACGTGCCGGTGAGCCCGAAGGGCGCCGAGCGCATGACCGTTCCGCAGCCCTTGGACTGCGAGTTGACCGGCCCCGGGGTGCCGTCGAGGGGACGGCGCGGGTCCGGGACGTGGGTGTGCTGCAGCCCGGAGAGGCAGGCGTTGCCGGGCGCACGGCGCGCGTACAGCCACGGCTGGTACCGCAGCCACCCGGCGAGCCGCACCACGTCGTGCCGGTCCGCCGCGGGCGGCGGGGCGGGGTGACGCTGGGTGTCCAGCCAGCGGAGGTAGGCGTTGCGGACGGCACCGGTGGCCGCCCCCGGGGTCTCCCGGGCGCGGATGAGCCCCTCGGCGGTGAAGAGCGTCATCTGCGTGTCGTCGGTGACCCTCCCGACGACACCGTCCCCCTCCGGCACGAGCCCGGTGATGCCGGCCGCGCCGTAGGTGCCGCGGATCGCGGACAGGGAGAGGAACTCGATCGGATTGCCGAGGGCATCGCCGATCGCACCCCCGAGCAGACAGCCACGGATGCGGGCGCGGAGGGTGCCGGCGGGCACGATGTGGGTCACGGGGAGTTCCTCTTCGTCGGGGGCGCTTCAGGCCTGGGCGGCCAGTTGCTCCAGAGCGGCCAGACTCGGGGCCTCGGCCAGGGAGCCCGGCACGATACGGGTGCTCGACGCGTCGCCGGCGTCCCGCATCATTTCGGCGAGCGCCTCGGTGGGAGCGACACCGCGGGCCTTGGCGTCGCGCAGCTTCATCACCCACGGGTAGGAAGCGTTGTACGCCTCGTCCCCAGCGGCTTCGCGCGGCTCCCAGTCGGCAGCGTCGTCGGCGTCGTTGGCCCAGACGTATCCGAGCACGGTGCCGGATGCGTCGGCCACGGCGAAGTACCGAACAGGCTTGTCCGTTTTGCCGGCATACATGGCCGGACCGTCGCTCCGCTTGAAAACGAGGTCTTCCTCGAAACGCGGGTTGACCCGTCGCTCGTCACTCATGGCAATGCCCCTCTCGCGCTACTTCTTCATCGGCAGGACTTCGCCGTAGATCTGCCACTGCCCATTTTCCCTGAAGACCTTGGTCACCTTGTACTCCACACCACGGCCGAGCAGCAGTTCCCGCTCGTCCAGGCCGAACTGGCTGATCTTCTCCACCCAGAGGGCCGGCGTCCCCTTGGGCACTCGGAGACGGAGAACGGCGTCCTTGCCCGCAAAGCTCGGAACCGGGTGATTGCCGAGCGACGTGGACATGTACCCCTGGTCGGGAAACGTATTGCCGACCATCTGGTGCGGCTTCACATCGATGTGCCCGAGGCCGGTGCCCCGCACGACCATGATGTCCTCCGGCAGCGGGCGGCCCGCCAACACCTTGTCGGTTTCGGCGATGTTGTGGAGCACGTGGGGCGTGCCCAGGTCCTCCGTGCCACGGAGGTAGCCGTTCATCTCCTTGTACGTCGCGGACCCCGGAGCCCCTACGACCGCGGGCTCGCAGGTGTACTCATGGATGGCCTTCGCCTGCTCCGGGGGGAGGTTCTCCGCGTAGTCGTTCCAGTGCTCCTGGCCGTATCGGACGGCCGCCCGGTCGTCCACGAACTCCCGAGTACCGTGCGCGACTTCGGCGAGCGCGACCTTGTGCTTCTCGGCCGTCGGCAGCCCGCCCCACTCCTCGGCCGACACATGTGGCGTGTGGCCGCCCGCCGGGTGCACCCCGCCCGCATCCCCCGCACCGTGCGGCCCGGGGGCGGAGTCCGTACCGCCGTGGTCGGCCGACGTCCCGTGGTCGGCGGGCGCACCGTGGTCGCCGTGATCGCCGTGGGGGCCCGGTTCGTCGCCGTGGTGCGGTGCATCGTGCCCGTGCCCCGACGGCTGGTGGTCGTGCGGTGCACCGTGGTCACCGCCGGAGTGCGGCGGCGTGCCGTGATCGCCGCCCGTGTGCGGGTCGTGCCCGCCGTGCCCGCCCGTGTGCGCGGTGTTGTCCGTGCCGCCCGCGTGGGCGAAGGCCGGCTGATCGGCATGGGCGGCAGGTGCCGCATGCCCCGGGGTTCCCCCGGGCGTCGACAGCTGCTGGTGCACCGCGCGGTCGGCCGCGTTCGCCTCCACCGGGATCGGGTCCTGGTGCGGCACTCCCGCCGGTGTGGCCATCGTGCCGTCCCCGTGCAGCAGCGTGCCGTCGGGGAGCTTGACCGGGGCGTCGTGGAACGCCGCGGGCACGGCCGCCGGTGCTTCCGGCATGTGGATGTTCATGTCGTGCGGGAGGGAGATGTCGGCCGGGGAGATCTTGGGGCCGCCCAGGCCGTCCCGCAGGCCGGCCATCAGGTCTCCGACCTTGGGCACCGAGATGTTCAGGGCGCTCATGCCCTTGCCCAGCCCCTTGGTCACATAGGTCATCGGGTCGATGACCTCACCGGCCTTGCCCAGCACCGAGACCGTCTTGGCGATGGCACCGGCCTTGGCCGCGCCGCCCGAACCGCCCGTGAAGACCGTCGTCAGGACGTTGAACGTGACGCCGCCCGCCGCACGTGCCGGGTTCTTGCTCCACTCGTCCCAGGCGACCAGCGCCTTGCCCGTCTCCTTCACCGCGGTACGCGAATCCCGCAGCCAGGACGGCATCTTGTCGGCCGGCATCGCCCAGAACGCCGGGCCCACGCCCGGAAGCGTCGAAATCGCCAGCCCCGTGGCCAGTTTGGCCAGGCCGGTCCAGGCCTGGCCGGCCTTGTCCCAGCCGTCCACGCCCACCAGCGTGCCCAGGCCCTTGACCGTGCCCCAGATGCCGTCGATGACGATGCCGTCCCACACGAACGACTTGATCCAGTGGCCGACCTCGTACCAGTGGTGCTTCTGGTCCACCGGATCGCCCCACGGCAGCTTGGCGTGCTTCAGGTCATCGGCCTTGAAGCCGTACATGCCCTTGCCGTGCGAACCGTCATCCGTCGTCCAGTGCGTACCGCCCTTGTACAGGCCGGTGATCTTGTTCGCACAACGGCGCTCCGCCTCCTGGAACGCCGCCACCGCCGCATCGATGTCGTCCCGGATGCGGTTGTGGTGATCCGTCTTCTTCTTGTCGTACTCCCAGTCCTTGTCGTCCTTCACGGACGCAACGAACTGCTCGGCTTCCTGCTTGAGCGACTTCAGCTTCGCCGCCAGCGGACGCCCCTCCGACGCGAACTCCGTCAGCGCGGAGGAGACCTTCTCCAAGTCACCCGCGAAATCCTTGGACTTGTCACGCACGGGGAGCGTGGTCTTGAAGAGATCGTCCGCCTCGGGCGCGTGGTAGTACGCCGACAGCCCCTGGAACTGGGAGTGGATGTCCCCGCCCGTGCCCCGGATGCTGCCCGCATCCTTCTTCAGGCCCGTCGCGTCCTTCTCCAGCGCCTCGAAGTCCCCGGTGAACAGCCAGATCTGGCCGGGATCAAGCATCCTTCGTTCCCCCGTTGCCGGCGCCCTTGCCGGTCATCGCCGCGATCTCCTGCGGCGTGACCGCCTTCTCCGCCTCGTGCATCAGACGCTCGGCCATCTCCTGATCGCCGTTGGCGTAGGCGACCGTGGCGTCCTTCGCACCGTTCAGCGACTTGCTCGTGCGCGCGGCGATGAACTTCAGGTCGTCCTGCGTGTGTTGCGCGAACTCGGCAAGGGCGGCACCGACCAGACCTCCGCCGCCGTCCTTCGGCGCCTCACCACCGGGCGCGAGCGTACCCGCGTGCCCGGCAGCGCCCTTCATGTTGCCCTGGTACGAATCGAGCTCGTCCTTCAACTTGCCGGCTGTCTCGCCGGTCGTCTTGAGCACCGAGCTCACACCGCTCACGTTGATGTCCCACTTGGACACGACGACGCCCTCCCCCGTTGCTGTGGCAGCTCAGCCGATGCCGTCGACGGCGGCCTTCGCCTTGGCCAGCGTCGACTGGGCCGTGCCGTCGTTCTTCTCCATCGTGGTGCGGAGGAGATGAATGATCTGGCGGACCTCGTGCGCCGCGCTCTGCCAGCGCAGTTCCTTGCCGTGGTACTGGTCCGAGACGCCGTCGGCCGTGAAGTCCGCCATCGCAGCCTTCACGGCCGCATCGCGCTCCGTCAGCACCGTCTCAAGGCGGGAGATGATGCCCTGCAACGAGCCCTGGACCTCGCCCGAAGCACCCGTGTCATAGCTGCGGCGGTCTGCATTCGCCATGATCGAATTCCCCCGTGTTCCTAGCGGCCCGAGAAGCGGGCCGCGTCGAAGTTCGCCGACGCCATCTGCTGACGCGCGTTGTCCGCCGACTCCTGGTCACCCTGACCGAAGGAGCTGTCCATACCGGACTGACCACCCAGAATCGCGCTCAGCGCGCTGTTCAGGTCCGCCGTCACCTGGTCCGAATGCGACTTGAACGAGTCGAACGCCTGCTTGCCCGCACCGTTGAACTTCCCCTCCAACGGCTGCGCCGCAGCAATCAGCTGCCGGATCAGACCACCCAGGTCCTCACTCGAACCCCGCGTCTTGCCCACCAGGCCCGACAACGCCGTATTACCCATGTCGAACTTCACGAGCTCACCCCCGCGTCTCATGCGCCGCCACTCGACGACGCCGTCATGTCTATCAACATCGACGCGGCGGCCACAAAGCACCCCCTGATCTGACGGCTAATCAGCAATAACCCGCTGGGAGAAGCAGATCCATTCGCCCGCAATTTCCGCCATAACCGGAAAGGTGCACCCTGCAGGAATCACACAGAAGATCCGCAGAAGATCCACAGAAGACCCGTAGAAGATCCGTGGAAACCCCACAGAGATCCCGCAGGGACGCCCCTCAGTACCCCGCCGGCCGCACCAGCCCCGTCTCGTACGCGAAGACCGCCGCCTGCGTCCGGTCCCGCAGCCCCAGCTTGCCCAGGATGCGGCCGACGTGGGTCTTCACCGTCTGCTCCGCCACGACCAGCCGCTCGGCGATCTCCCCGTTCGACAGCCCCTGGGCGATCAGGACCAGCACCTCGGTCTCGCGCTCCGTCAGGACCCCGGCGCGCTGCCTGACCGGCGTGCGCACGGCGGCACCGGCTGTCACCCTGGAGTACTCGGCGATGAGCCGCTTGGTGATGTTCGGCGCTAGCAGCGCCTCGCCGGCGGCCACCACCCGTACTGCCTGTGCGAGTTCCGCAGCCGACGCATCCTTCAGCAGGAAGCCGGACGCACCCGCACGCAGCGCCTCGTACACGTACTCGTCCAGGTCGAAGGTGGTCAGGATCAGCACCTTCACCGCGGCGTCCGCCGGGGCGGTGACGCGGCGCGTCGCCTCGATGCCGCCGAGGCCGGGCATCCGGATGTCCATCAGGACGACGTCGGGGGCGACTTCGGCGACCTTGGCGACGGCATCGAGCCCGTCCACCGCCTGGCCGACCACCTCGATGCCGGGCTCGGCGTTGAGCAGCACCGTGAAGCCCTGGCGGACCATCATCTGGTCGTCGGCGATCAGTACGCGGATGGGCGGCGTTGTCGTCATGGGACGTCCCTAACAGGAGCAGCAGAGGCAGTTGAGGCGGCGGAGGGGGAATCGGGCAGGACCGCGGTCACGTCCCAGCCGCCCTCGGGCGTGGGTCCGACGGCCAGTTCGCCGCCCAGCATCGCCGTGCGCTCGCGCATGCCGAGCAGGCCGTGCCCGGCACCCGGTGAGGACGAAGCGGCCCGGCCCGGTGCGGAGTTGGTGACACGGACCGTGACCCCGATGGACCCGTACCAGGTCTCGACCCGCACCTCCGCCCCCGGTGCGTGCCGCATCGCGTTGCTGAGCGCCTCCTGCACGATGCGGTACGCCGACAGCTCGACGCCGGGCGGCAGCGGACGCCGGTCGCCGGTCGTCCCCTCGGTGACCGTGAGACCCGCCGCGCGCACATTCTCGATCAGCTCCGCGAGCTGGTCGAGGGTGGGCTGCGGGGCGTGCCGCACACCGTCCGGCACGGCGTCCTCGGAGCGCAGGACGCCCAGCACCCGGCGCAGTTCGGCGAGGGCCTCGACGGCGTTCTCCCGGATGCCCGCGACGTTCTCCCGCAGCGCGTCCGAGGGGTTGTCGACCAGGTGCGGGGTGACCTGCGCCTGGATGGAGATGACCGACATGTGGTGGGCGACGACGTCGTGCAGCTCGCGCGCTATCCGGTTGCGCTCCTCGAGCTGGGTGCGCCGGGCCCGTTCCTCGGCGGTGAGCTCCTCCTGCACGACGAGCTGGGTCCGGACCACGCGGCGGGCGCGCACGAGGGCACCGATCACGGTCGTGAACGTCAGCACCGCGAAGGCGAAGCGGACGTCGTCGTGGCGGCCCCACGCGCGGAAGGGGCTGCAGGCCAGGGGCGTCACGAGCGAGATCACCAGCGCCTCGGCCGCGACCCGGGGGCGGCACCGCAGTGCCACCAGGAACAGCACCCAGGCCTGCACCAGGAGCCCGTCGCCGACCCAGGGGTACATCGTGCTGCCGTGGAGATCGGCGTGCGTCGCCCATGCGGCCGCGAACACCACGGCCGTCGACGCCCACCACGCCTGGACCGGACGGAACACCGCGGCGACGAACGCCGCAGCCTGGACCCCGCCGAGCAGCAGGCCGGTGTGGGCGCCGAGCCCGTACTGGTACCCGTAGTCGCGCTGGAGGACGATCCACAGGAGCATCCCGATCAGCGCCAGCGGCGGCACGAACACCGGCCACCAGTCCTGCCAGCGCGGCCTCCGGCCCCCGGCTGCCGACAGCGGTTCGACCGGCCCCGTCCACAAGTCCTCGCGCAGCGCCCCCGGCACCGCCCGCAGGGCGCGCGCGAAACGCCGCCCCACCCCGTCCCCCGTTTTCACATCCGTCACCTTAGGCACGCCGCGCCTCCACCAGTCGGGCGGGATACACCGCGTTGACGGACCGGTTGACCACGGCCCGACCGATCACGGGCCGGTCGATCGCGGCCCGGCCGATCACCGGCCGTCTGACCGCCGTCCCGTCGGCCACGGCCCGGCCGCCGGGCCGCCGCCGCTTCCGCGACCCCCGCTGCTCGTACCCCCGGAACGCAGCCCAGCAGATCAGCAGCGCCACCGCGAACACCGGCAGCCAGGCCAGCCGGGCGAGCACCCAGCCCGCGCCGTCGGGCACCGTGTGCAGCCCCGGCAGCGGGTGTCCCGCCAGCAGGCCCGTCGCGGTGACCGCCATCATCGCGGTCTGGTGCCAGAGGAAGACCGTCATCGCCGAGAGGTTGACCAGCGCCACCGCCGCCCACGCGGCCGGCCGCGCGAGAACCCGGCGCAGCGGACCGCGCAGCAACAGCGCCGCTCCGCACTGGGCGAGGCCGAAGGTGACGGCGGCCAGGGTCGGCGGGTTGAGGTTGGATATCGCAGCGCCGGGCACCCCGACCATCGAGGCGGGGTATCCGCCCCACAGGACCAGGCCGGCCGTGACGGCGGCACCACCGAGCAGCAGCACCCACCCGGTCGCCCGGCTCTGCAGGCCGCCGCGCGCCCAGGCCGCACCCAGGCAGTACGGGACGAGCCAGCCCGCGGCCACATTGATCCAGCCGGTCCAGGCGGGGCCGCCGTAGCCGAACCGGAACAGGTCGACGTACAGCACGACGGCCAGCGGCCACAGCGGGTGCAGCCGGGCGACCAACGGGGTCGCCGCCGTCAGCCCGGCGAAGACCAGCAGGAACCACAGGGGCGAGAGCACGAGCTTGAGGAGCGTGTGCAGGGTCTCCACGCCCACCCCGGCAGCGAGCATCCCCACCGCCGCCACGGCCCACACCGTCAGCACGGCGGCGACCGGCCGGAACAGCCGCGCCCACCGGCCGCCGAGCCACTGCCCGTACGTCGTGCCACGGGCCCGGGCGGACGCGTAGCTCTGCGCACCGACCTGGCCCCCGACGAGGAAGAAGACCGCGAGGGTCTGGAACACCCAGGACACCGGGGTCAGTTCGGGCAGGTACTGCAGCGGGCTGGCGCCGTGCACCGTGCCGCTGTCGGCGACCAGGGCCGTCACCAGCCAGTGGCCGAGCACCACGCCCAGGATCGCGAAGGCGCGCAGGGCGTCGACGGCCCGGTCACGGCCGGGCGGGGTTGCGGAATCGATCTGCTGCGCAAGTCCGCGCAGGGAACGGAGTTCGGGCATGGCGGCTACGCCCCTTCCACGATCCGGGCGAGGTTCTTCAGGGACACGGAGCCGGGCTTCAGGTAGTCGCTGTGACCACCGCCGCCCGCGTCGAAGATCCGGGCGCCGAACTTCTTCGAAACCGGGTCCGTGCCGAACCCGACGGTGGTGAAGGGGAGTTCGAGCCGGACGTGCGGCACCTCGGCGATCCAGTCGTCCGTGCCGCGCCCCGCCCAGACGGTGGCCGTGGTGTGCAGCTGACGGACGGTGTCGGCGCCGGTGCCGGGACTGCCGTACAGCACGATGTCGGCGACCTGCAGGCCCGGCGCGGCGCGGCCGCAGACGACGGAGCCGTAGGAGTGGCAGAGGAGCGCGATCCGGGCGCCGGGCTTGGCGTGCGTCAACTCGCCGACGAATGCGCGGAGTCCGGCCGCCGCGCCGTCCGCCCGGCCCGCCGTCACGACCGCCGGGCTCACCGTGCCCGGCGTCCGGTAGCCCAGCCAGGCCACGACGGCGGCCCGGGAGCCGCCGAGCCGATGCTGGAGGGCGACGGCGCCGGAGCGGAAGCGCTCGTAGGTGTCGAGGTTGGTGTCCGACCCCGGTACGAGAACGGCGATGCGCTCGGCGCGGGACAGGTCGCCGAAGACCTCGGCCGTCCGCCCGCCGTCCCGCCCGTCGAAGGAGAGGAAGTGCCGCGCCGGACCGGCCATCGCGTGCAGCTCGGCGGCCCGGCGGCGGTCGCCGTGCCCGGCAGCCGCACGCTCGGCGGCCCGGACGCCCTCGCGGGCGGCGGCGTAACGCGCCTCCAGGGCCGCCGGATCGGCGGAGGCGAGCGGCGCGACCGCAGCCGGAACGGGCACGGGCGCCGGGACGGCCGCGGGACGGGCCGCGCCGGAGACCGGCACGGCCACGGACGCGGCGACGAGCGCGGCGATCAGGCCGCGGCGCAGACGGGTGAGCATGCACAGGACGTTAGGTTTCGGCCCACCTCCCCGGCGTCACACCGGGGAGCCCACTTGCCGCGTAGCTCCGAGGTACTACGGGTAGGGGGCGGGAGCCGGGACCGGCTCCCGCCCCCTACCCGTCACTTGCTTCTACTCGCCGTCGAAGAGTTCCTCGGCCTTGGTGACCTGGAAGGCACGGTCCATCCAGCGGCTCAGCACATCCAGGTCGCGGCACTCCATGACGCGCTTCCAGACTTCGCACGACGCGGGGATGCCACGGTTCTGCAGCACCATCAGGATCAGCCGCACGCGTTCCTCCGCCGCCCCCTCGGCCTTCCCCTCGGCCCTGCCCTCGGCCTTCCCCTCGGCCTTCCCCTCGGCCTTCCCCTCGGCCTTCCCCTCGATCCTGCCCTCCGCCTTGCCCTCCAGGTACTTCTCCTCGAAGAGAGTGCCACGGCCGGGGAAGTACGTACCCACCATGAGTTTCCTCCAGGTCTCTCTCGCCCGGGTGTTCCCCAGGCCGATCTCCAGCAGTTCCGAGTAGTACTCGGCCGACTCGGGGTCGGCCGTCCCCAAGGCAAGCGCCAGCGCCTCCAGTATGTCCGGAGCGCCCTGGTCCCGCCCATGTGTCATGGCCGAGAAGGCCGCCAGCGGCAGATCCCGCCCGGCCTCCTCCGGGTCTGTGATCACCGGGACATTTCCCGGGCCGAGAACCAGCGGGTGCACGGACAGTGCCGTCCAGTTCTCGGGCCCGAGCCGGAAGGGTCCAGCCGCCCAGTCGGCGGTCGCCTTGTCCTGGCAGACCACGAGGAGCAGCGCCGGGCGGTCGTACTTCGCCTTCAGGTGCGCCAGGTAGTACGCCCAGCTGACGGCCTTGGCCGGGTCACGGCGGCCCTGCGCCTCGATGGCCAGGAGGAAACCGCCGCTGCCGTCGGACGGCTCGATCCGCAGCACGCTGTCCACGCGCCGTTCCACGGGCCGTATCTCGGTGACGTCCGCCGTGAGCACGTCGATGGACGCTCTCTCCGGGAGCGGCACATCCAGAATCCGGAACACGGGAACGAGCAGCTCCGGGCGTTCCTGAAAGATCCGGTGCGCAGCCTCGTGGTGCGAAGTGACCATGTTCCGAAGCTAGTTGGCATCACGCCGCCGACCACCAGGGCGGCCACCCACTCGAGGGACGACCGTACGATTTCCCGAACGGAGCCGTCCCGACCGGGGTATCGACCCCGGCGACCCGGCGAACTGTGACTGAGCACGGCAGATGGTCACGCTTCTTGCAACCAAGCGTGAGTTGTCAGCCTTCTTGGCACCCGCCACTGCCGCACAGCCGGTGCAGGGCCACGCGGCTCTCGTCGTCCGCGGCGCGGTAGACCAGAAGCCGCAGCTCCGGGTCCTCCAGCGGGAGCAGGACCTCGAAGTCGACGGCGATCGTCCCGACGGCCGGGTGCCGCAGCAGCTTGCGGCCGCGGCCGTTGACGCGGACCTCCCGCTCGGCCCAGAGCCGGGCGAAGTCCTCGTCCTGCGCGGTGAATTCGGCGATCAGCCCGGCCAGTGCCCGGTCCTCCGGGTGGGCGGCCCAGGCCGCGCGCAGATGGGCGACGCCGTCCCGCAGCACCCCCTCGCGGTCGGCGTAGAAGCCGCGCATCGGCGGGTGCAGCAGGCAGAGCCACATCGCGTTCCGCCGCTCCGGCGGAACGGCGTCGAACTCCGGGAGCAGCCGGGCCATTTCGGGGTTCCAGGCCAGCAGGTCGTAGCGGTGGTCAAGCAGCGCGGCGGGCAGCGGGGAGAGTTCGTCGACCAGGTGGGCCGGCGACGGCGCCGGACCGGTGGCTGCCCCGCCGCGGGTACCGCCGGGGCGGCGCCGTCGGGCCAGGTCGAAGAGGTAGTCGCGTTCGCCGGGTGCCAGCCGCAGGGCCCGGGCCAGCGCCGCCAGCACCTCCGCGGAGGGCCGAAGCCCCCGGCCCTGCTCCAGCCGGACCACGTAGTCGGTGCTGACCCCGGCCAGCTCAGCGACCTCCTCGCGGCGCAGTCCGGGCGTCCGCCGGGCCCGCCGGTGCGCGGGCAGGCCCAGCCGGTCCGGGTCCAGCCGTTCGCGCCTGCTGCGCAGGAAGGCGGCCAGTTCCTCGGTGGTGTCAACGGTTCGTGTCGCCATGACCGGTCCAACCGCCAGGGTGGGACCGGCCTTCCCAGGAAAGTCCCTCCCTTATCCGGGGCCCGCCGCCGCCGCAGACTCGGTCCCGGCAACGGAACACGAACACACGCGAGCACAGGAGAACCTGATGGCACTGGCCCTCGACGACTACCGGCTGCTGGGCCGCTCGGGACTGCGGGTCTCACCGCTGGCCCTGGGCACCGCAACCTTCGGCACCGAATGGGGGTGGGGCGCAGAACGGGCCGAGGCCCGCAAGCTGTTCGACCGCTACGTCGGGCTCGGCGGCAACCTCCTCGACACCGCCGACACCTACACCGACGGCAGCTCCGAGCGCCTGCTGGGCGAGTTCGCCCACGAGGAGCGCGAACGCCTGGTGCTGGCGACCAAGTACTCGACCCTGCGCCGCCCCGGCGACCCGAACTCCGGGGGCGGGCACCGCAAGGCGCTGTTCGGCTCGGTGGAGGGCAGCCTGCGGCGGCTCGGCACCGACTACCTCGACCTGCTGTACCTGCACGTCTGGGACTTCCGGACCTCGGTGGAGGAGGTGCTGCGCGGCCTGGACGACCTGGTCCGGCAGGGCAAGGTGCTGTACGTGGCGATCTCCAACACCCCGGCCTGGCAGGTGTCCCGGATGCAGGCGATCGCCGACCTGCGCGGCTGGTCGCCGCTGGTCGCGCTGCAGCTCGAGTACAGCCTGATCGAACGTACCGCGGAGCGCGACCTGATCCCGATGGCCCGGGAACTGGGCCTGGGCGTGATCCCGTACTCGCCGCTCGGCGGCGGGGTGCTCAGCGGCAAGTACGGCCGGGACGACGTGGGCGCAACGGGCGCCGGCCCCGACGGGAGCACCCGCCGGAGCCACAACCTCGCCCTGGGCACCCTCACCGAACGCAGCCTCGGCGTGGCCGGGGTGGTCCGGGAGGTGGCCGGCGAACTGGGGTACACCCCGGCCCAGGTGGCGCTGGCCTGGACACTGCGGAAGCCGGGCGTGACGAGCACGCTGCTCGGCGCCCGCACCCCCGCCCAATTGGAGGACAACCTGGGCGCCCTGGCGGTCGAGCTGACGGACGCCCAGCTGGCCCGGCTCGACGCGGCGGGCGCGATCGCCCTCGGCCAGCCGCACGAGCTGCTTGCGAGCGAGCCCATCCGCCGGGTGACCACGGGCGACCTGCGAATTGAGACCCGCCGCCGACCCGGCCGCCAGCGGCGGGAGCTGGAGTCCGGAGCCGCGGTCGGCTCACCGTCCGGGCGAGCCACGTCCGGATCGCTTCCGCGTTGGCGACGGTCGAACTGGTTCCAACTCTCGTGACCAGGTTCCAACCAGCGTGCTCAGCCACACACGCCGAAACACACTTTTGCTAGCATCCTGCTTGCAAAAGTTAGCAAGGTGCGGCAGCATCGCAGACATGGCTTCACTCAACGTCGGCAATCTCGGCGAGTACCTCCGCGAGCAGCGGCGCACCGCGCAGCTGACCCTGCGGCAGCTCGCCGATGCCGCGGGAGTGTCCAATCCGTACCTCAGCCAGATCGAGCGCGGCCTGCGCAAGCCGAGCGCCGAGATCCTGCAGCAGCTCGCCAAGGCGCTGCGGATCTCCGCCGAGACGCTGTACGTGCAGGCCGGGATCCTCGACGAGCGGGACCGCGAAGAGGCCGAGGTCCGCAGCGTGATCCTCGCCGACCCGACGATCAACGAGCGCCAGAAGCAGGTGCTGCTGCAGATCTACGAGTCCTTCCGCAAGGAGAACGCCGCCGAGGCGGAGAACGACCGCACGAGCGACAGCTCGGGCGACACCAAACCTTCCAGCTGACCCGGGAGATCATCGCCATGGCCCTCACCACCCAGGACATCCGCAAGACGGCCACCACCGCCGGCTACGCGGCCGCCGGTGCCGCCGACCTCACCGCGGAGAAGATCGGGCAGCTCGTCGCAGAGGCGCCGGGCCGCATCGAGCAGCTGCGCAACACCGACCCCAAGACCGTGCAGGAGCGGGTGACCAAGGGCGCCAAGGACGCGCAGGCGCAGGTCACCGCCAAGTTCACCGAGACGCTCTCCGGCGTCACCGAGGTGAACTCGCAGATCATCATGAAACGGATCAAGGAGCCGCGCGGGCTGCCGGTCGACCGCTGAGCGCTCAGGCG
>NZ_JBSFWU010000093.1:0-29779 GCF_053594995.1 Streptomyces sp. NPDC002536 | reverse complement strand
AGGGCGGCTTCACCCGCGACTTCACGAAGGCGGACGCCCCCGTCTCCTTCATCTACGACGCCTCGCAGAACTACCAGGCCGCCGGCATCCCGCTGGTCGTCCTGGCCGGCAAGGAGTACGGCTCCGGTTCGTCCCGCGACTGGGCGGCCAAGGGCACCGCGCTCCTGGGCGTCAAGGCCGTCGTCGCCGAGTCCTACGAGCGCATCCACCGCTCGAACCTCATCGGCATGGGCGTCCTGCCCCTGCAGTTCCCGGAGGGCGCCTCGGCGGACTCCCTCGGCCTGACCGGCGAGGAGACCTTCTCCATCGCCGGCGTGACCGAGCTCAACGAGGGCCGCACGCCGCGCACGGTCAAGGTCACGACCGACACGGGCGTGGAGTTCGACGCGGTCGTCCGCATCGACACCCCCGGTGAGGCGGACTACTACCGCAACGGCGGCATCATGCAGTACGTGCTGCGGTCGCTGATCCGCAAGTAGCAGCCAAGCGCTGAGGGCCGCACCCCGATTCTCCGGGGTGCGGCCCTTTGTCATGCGCTTACGGCATCCGCCGGTCAGAACAGGTTGGTGTACTCGTCCCAACCGCCGCCGATGCGGACCCGGTTGTCGAACGGATCGCTCTGGTTGCCGTTGCCCTTGTAGAGCCAGAGGACGCCGTCGTGGTCGCGGGCGAGCAGGTCGCTGCGCCCGTCGAGGTTCACGTCGCCGGACGAGACCAGCATGTCGTAGGCGTCCCAGCCGCCGCCGATGCGGACGCGGCTCTCGAAGGGGTCGTTGATGTTGCCGGTGCCCTTGTAGAACCACAGCACACCGTTGCGGTCCTTGGCGACGAGGTCGGTGTGGCCGTCGCCGTTGAGGTCGCCGCGGCCGACGATGTCGGTGTAGATGTCCCAGCCGGGGCCGATGCGGACGCGATCGGTCAGGGTGCCGTCCGGGCGGGCCTGGTAGATCCAGAGGTCGCCGGTCTTGTCACGGGCGAGGAGGGACGGCGTACCGCTGCCGGTGAGGTCACCGGGCGAGAGGAGACGGTTGTAGATGTTCCAACCGCCGCCGATGCGCTGGGACTTGCCTCCGCGCTCCGACAAGTACAGCGAGCCGTCGGCCTCCCGGTAATAGTGGCCGTCGACGAGACCGTTCTGGTCGAGGTCGACCTGGACGGTGGCGGTGGCGTGCCAGTGGGCGACGACCTGCTTGCGGTCGCCGAAGCCGCCGTGCCCGTCGGGCAGGTACTGGAAGAGCGCGCCGGCCCCGTCGGTGGCCAGCAGGGGGAAACGGGGCGATTCCGCCCGTGATTCGTGGGACGGTGCCGGGTCGGCGTTGGCAATTCCGGCGGTGGTACCGACCAGCGCGGCGGCTATCGCCGCGGTGGCGAGGCGGGACAGGGCGCGCCTGCGCGTACGGCCGGGAATTCGGGCCATGTAGTGCTCCTATGGCAGGGAGGAAGAGGAAAAGGAGCGGCGCCCCGGGGAACGGGGCGCCGCGAAGTGCCGGTGAGTTGCCGGGCCTTGAGAAGAGGGCGTCTAGAAGAGGCTGTTGTACTGGCCCCAACCGCCGCCGATGCGGACGCGGTTCTCGAAGGGGTCGGACTGGTTGCCGTTGCCCTTGTACAGCCAGAGCACGCCGTCGTGGTCGCGGGCGAGCATGTCGCTGCGGCCGTCGGCATTCATGTCGCCGGTGGACAGCAGCATGTCGTACGTGTTCCACCCGCCGCCGACGCGGACGCGGCTCTCGAACGGGTCGTTGATGTTGCCCGTGCCCTTGTAGAACCAGAGCACGCCGTTGCGGTCCTTGGCGACGAGGTCGGTCTTGCCGTCGCCGTTGAGGTCGCCGCGGCCGACGATGTCGGTGTAGATGTCCCAGCCGCGGCCGATACGGACGCGGTCACCGAGGGTGCCGTCCTGGCGGGTCTGGTAGAGCCACAGGACACCGGACTTGTCCCGGGCGATGAGGTCGGCGTGACCGCTGCCGGTGAGGTCACCGGGGGAGAGAATACGGTCGTAGATGTTCCAACCGCCGCCGATCCGCTCGGTCTTCGGCTCCTCGTTCTCGTTCTCGGGAACGCTGGTGAAGATCAGCGAACCGTCGGTGGCGCGGAGGTAGAGGCCGTCCATCAGACCGTGCTGGTTGAGGTCGACCTGCACCGATGCGGTGGCGTCCCGCGAGTCGCTGTCCTTGACGATCTCCCGGTCGCCGAAGCCGCCCTGGAGGTTCGGCTCGTAGGTGTAGACCTCGCCGGACGCCTTGGTGGCGAACAGCGGGAAGAAGGGCGCGGCAGCGGTCGGGTGGACCGCGTCGCGCGGAGCCGCCGGGGCGGCCTTCAGGGGTGCCGGGACGGGCGGCGCCGGGGTGGCGACGGCGGTTCCGGCAGTGGCACCGACCAGTGCGGCAGCGATTGCTGCGGTGGCGAGACGCGAGAGAGCGCGTCCGCGCTTGCGGCCGGAGAGTTGGGCCACGTGGTGCTCCTATTTAGCAGGTAAGGCAGGTAAGAAAGACGTGACGCCCCTGAACGGGGCGTCACGGTAGCTCCTGGATCTTTCCACAGGATCTTCAAAAATCAACAGGTGTTGTCGTGCCGACTCAGAAGAGGTTGGTGTACTGGTCCCAGCCGCCGCCGATGCGGGTGCGGTTCTCGAAGGGGTCGTTCTGGTTGCCGTTGCCCTTGTAGAGCCAGAGGACGCCGTTGCGGTCGCGGGCGAGCAGGTCGCTGCGGCCGTCCTGGTCGACGTCGCCGGTGGCGACAAGTGCGTCGTAGGCGTCCCAGCCGCCGCCGATGCGGACGCGGCTCTCGAAGGGGTCGTTGATGTTGCCGGTGCCCTTGTAGAACCAGAGGACGCCGTCGCGGTCCTTGGCGACGATGTCGGTCTTGCCGTCGCCGTTGAAGTCGCCCTGGCCGACGATGTCGGTATAGATGTCCCACCCGCGGCCGACGCGGACGCGGTCACCGAGCGTGCCGTCGGGACGGGCCTTGTAGAGCCAGAGAACGCCGGACTTGTCGCGGGCGAGCAGGTCGGACTGGCCGCCACCGGTGAGGTTGCCGGGGGAGAAGATCCGGTCGTAGATGTCCCAGCCGCCGCCGATGGTCAGCGACTTGCCGCTGGTGTTGAAGCGCAGTGTGCCGCTCTCCCAGCGGGTGTAGAGGCCGTCGGGAAGACCGTCCTGGTTGTGGTCGACGCGCGTGGCCGCGGTGATGTACTGCCAGTCGTTGGCGATTTGCTCCCTGTCGGAGAGCCCGCCATGACCGTCGGGGCCGTAGATGTAGACCTTGCCGGAGCGGTCGGCTGCGGTGAGCGGGAACTGAGGGGCGGCGGCGGTCGGGGTGACTGCGGACCGCGAGACGCCTCTTACCAGTACCGTGGCAGCGTCCTCGACGGGCTTCTCGGGCACCGTGTCGGCGACGGCGGTACCCGCGGTGGCGCCGATCAGTGCGGCGGCTATCGCCGCGGTGGCGAGGCGCGACAGGGCGCGCCTGTGCTTACGGCCAGAGAGCTGAGCCACGTGGTTCTCCTGTGGAGTTGAGGCAAGGCGCGACATTCCGTGCGGGATGTCGCGATACGCCCTTGATCATTCCACGGGGCACTGACACCGCAGGGGCCGCACCGTGTACCGGTGCGGCCCCTGGGCTGTCGCTTGGAAGCTCAGAACATCAGGCGGTACTGGCTCCAGCCGCTGCCGATGAAGACGCGGTTGTCGAAGGGGTCGCGCTGGTCGCCGTTGCCCTTGTAGAGCCACAGGTTGCCGGCCTTGTCGCGGGCGAGCAGGTCGCTGCGGCCGTCGCCGTCGACGTCACCGGTGGCGACAAGTGTGTCGTACTGGTCCCAGCCGCCGCCGACCTGGACGCGGCTCTTGAAGGGGTCGTGGTAGTCGCCGGTGCCCTTGTAGAACCAGAGGTCGCCGTTGCGGTCCTTGGCGACGATGTCGGTTATGCCGTCGCCGTTGAGGTCGCCGCGGCCGACGATGTCGGTGTACTCGTCCCAGCCGGGGCCGACGCGGAAACGGTCGCTCAGGGTGCCGTCGGGGTAGGAGAGGTAGACCCACAGGACGCCGGACTTGTCGCGGGCCAGGACGTCGGAGTCGCTCGCGCCGCCGAGGTCGCCGGGGGAGAAGATGCGGTCGTAGATGTTCCAGCCGCCGCCGATCGTCTTGTTGCCGCGCTTGCCGGTGTAGATCAGGGTGCCGTCGTTTGCCCGGACGTACCAGCCGTCACGCTGGCCGTTCTGGTCGTGGACCTGGGTCGCCGCGTTGATGGAGTCCCATCCACCGGTGCCGATCGAGAGACGGTCCTTGAACCCGCCGTGGCCGTTCAGCTCGTACATGTAGGCGAAGCCGTCCTTGTCCGCCGTGAAGAGCGGCAGAGCGGGGGCGGCGGCCGAAGCCGCGGCCAGGGCGGCACGCGGTGCGGCCTGCGGCTTCGCCGCGGCTGCGGCGTCCTTCAGCGCCTTTGCGGCGGGTGCCGGCGCAGGGCTGTCGGCGACGGCGGTACCGGCGGCGGTGCCGATGAGTGCGGCGGCGATCGCCGCGGTGGCGAAGCGGGACAGGGCGCGAGCGCCCTTACGGCCGGAGATGGTGGCCACGAAGTTCCCCCCAGAGAAACGAAAGTGACGCAGCAACCCTTCTGGGGTGGCTGCGAGGTGTTCCGATCATTCCATGGGATCGCCGCATTTCCACCCCTTTTTCGGACAGTTGCTCTTCACCAACGTGCAGGGCCGCGCCCCCGGTTGGGGTCGCGGCCCTGCACGTTGGTGGTCAGGCTCAGAACATCAGGCGGTACTGGTCCCAGCCGCCGCCGATGCGGGTGCGGTTCTCGAACGGGTCACGCTGGTTGCCGTTGCCCTTGTAGAGCCACATGACGCCGTCGCGGTCGCGGGCGAGAAGGTCGCTCTGGCCGTCGTTGTCGACGTCGCCGGTGGCGATCAGCGTGTTGTAGGTGTTCCAGCCCTGGCCGACCTTGACGCGGTTGTCGAAGGGGTCCTTGGTGCTGCCGTTGCCCTTGTAGAACCAGAGGACGCCCTGGCGGTCCTTGGCGACGATGTCGGGCTTGCCGTCGCCGTTGAGGTCGCCCAGGCCGACGATGTCGCTGAACTGGTCCCAACCGCCGCCGACGCGGACGCGGTCGGTCAGGGTGTTGTCCGAGCGGACCTTGTAGCGCCACAGCACACCGGACTTGTCCCGGGCCAGAACGTCCGTCCCGTCGGAGCCGCCGAGGTCACCGGGGGAGAAGATGCGGTCGTAGGTGTTCCAGCCGGGGCCGATCGTCTGCTTGGGCTCGTCGCCACCCGCGTAGAAGAGCAGTTCGCCGTTGTAGCCGCGGATGTACTGCCCGTCGGCGATGCCGTCCTGGTCCTTGTCGACCTGGAAGGCGGCGGAGACGCCGGTCCAGCCGGTACCGGAGAACCACCGGTCGTCGAAGTTGCCGCGACCGTTGGGCGTGTACTCCCAAAGGAAACCGATGTCGTCGACTGCCTGCAGTGCGAAGGACGGGGTGTTGGCGCCGGCGGAGTAGGCGGTTGCCCGCGGGGCCGCCTGCGGAGCGCCGGCTTCCGCGGCCTTCGCGGTGCTCGGATCGGCGGCAGGGGCAGCGGAAGCAGTCCCGGCGGCGGTGCCGATCAGTGCTGCGGCGATCGCTGCGGTGACGGCACGCGACAGGACGCGTCCGCGCTTGCGGCCAGGAAGGTGAGTCACGTAAGACTCCATCGAATCGAAGGGTGCGATGTGATGAGCCCAGCTGAAGCGAAGGTTCATCACGCAATCATCGAGATCCTTTCACATTCTCTTTACCTGTCAAATGCGATTGCTTGACCTGATGCTCAGGGCCCCTGCCGGGTTGGGACTTCACTGGTCGGCCATAGCTGCGTACTGCGGTAGAGGCGCCCCGGAGGAAACATCCCCGGCCCGCCTCTCAAGAGGCGAGCCGGGTCCGGCGGGTAAATCGAGTGAGGCCGCATGAGGAGCCCGTGGGTCGTATGAGGCTGCGCTCGCCGAGCACTCCGTCGCCCTTGCCGGGATGCATGCGGAGGGCACCATCGCTGTTGATGGCTGCAATGTCGATCTTGCTGCCGCGGTTCAAGAGTGAGCGCAGCCGTGTAAGCGGCTCTTCGCAACCACCGTGGTGTTGACTCGGGGCGGACATCTGAAGGCCTGCAGTGCTGTGTGGATTGGGCGGCTCTACCGCATTGGAGTCCTCACCCGAGAATCGGCTGTCACAGATTGTGGCAACGAGAATAGCCAGGTAGTTTCGGGGAGTTCGCAGTAGAGGGTGAGGCTGGGTAGTCGGGCAGTCGGGAGATAGTGCGTTCTGCCGCCCACCGCCGTCGGTCGAGGGTTCGCTGGATTCGATGCCCCTGTGCGTGATCCGCACGCCGATGTGATTGCGCTCGCCGACAAACGCATAGACGATCGCGGCGAAGAGCGCCTCGCTATTGACGTCCGCCACTCCACTGCCCTGCGGGCGCACTCGCGCCGCAGACAAGCGGTCTTAACCGCCCCCTGGTGCGCTGACGTTAGCGGGCGCGTCGTTGTTGCTCGTCCAGGCATCGACCGGTCCGGCCTGCCCTCCGGCCGGGAGTCTGCCGTCAGTACGACGAGCGCGCCGACGGCGATGGCATGTCGACGGGGCCTCGCGCCGACTCTTTCTGCGGCGGCCGCGACGGTGGGCGCGGCCCCTTCGAAGGGCCGCCAGTCAGCCGCGCTCGACGTCGGGTGACGAGTATTTCCCTCAACCTCGCTCGTCTGCAGCCCGTCGACCGAGCGTGATGTCTGCATACGTGTCGACGCATCCCGGCGCAAACGTCGACCCCCGTCCACAGATGTCGACAGCCGTCCTCAACGAGCCACTTGAAGGCGAACTTATGCTGATCATATCTCATGCCCAAAGTTTGACTATCCCCTGGTAAAACTTTGAAACTTCGCCTCGACCACCCCCTGCACACATGGGACATGCGGGGCGCTAGAGGGGCTACTGAGAACAGAATGCACAAGATCGACAACAACTCCGCTCCCAAGCGGAAGGCCGTCAAGCGCGGCATCTTGACCGCCGCCGCGCTGGCCGCCGTCACCGGCGTCGTCGCACCGATCGCCGTCGTCTCCACCCCGTCCGTGGCTGTGGCCGCGACAGGCATCGCGACGAAGGACGAGCAGCGGGCCGACGCGCTGTCCGTCGTCATGGGGGAGCCGAGCTCGGACGTGATGCTCCTCAGCGACCGTGACTTCGTTCACGCGCTGTGGCAGAAGGCCCGGGACGCGGGTGAGAAGCGGGAGGCGGTGCGCCTGGCCGCCGAAGAGGCGATCATCAGCAACTCCGACGACGCCTACGTGCAGTTCATCGTCAAGGGCATTCACGACGCCTACGAGATCGACAAGGCACGGGAGGTGGAGCGCGCCAACGCCGACCGCCTCGCACGGGAGGCCAAGTCGAAGGCGCTGATCGTGGTGGGCATTCCCAACAGCCCCGACCTGCTCGACCTCAGCGACGACAATTTCATCCGCGCGATCATGAAGCACCAGGCCGCCGGGCCCGAGGTCCAGGCCGCCGCCGCCCGCGCCCTGAGCGGCGACGCGACGGCCTGGCGCGAGTTCATCGCCAACGGTGCGCGCGAGGCTCACCAGCGCGACGTGGCCAACGAGCTCAAGGAGCTTGAGGAGAAGAACCGCGAGGAGGCCGAGCGCCGCAAGGAGCTCGCTGCCCGCAAGGGCGCCGCTGCCCTCTTCGGTATTACGCCGACCGAGGCCCAGCTCAGCATGAGCGACGACAACTTCATCCGCGAGCTGCTGCGCGGCGGGGGCGCCGAGCAGAACCCCGAGCTCTACGCGGCGGCCCAGCGGGCGCTGAACTCCGGCGCGGCGGACTGGAAGAAGTTCCTTCACACCGGGGCCGAAGAGGCGTACAAGCTCGACGACAAGAACCGTCGCGACAAGATCGCCAAGGCCAACAAGCTCCTCGCCCAGCAGATCGTGACCGCGGCCGCCAACGCCGGCATGAACCCCAACCTCGTGGCTGCCGGGAAGAAGGCGATCGACGCCGACGACAACGAGGCGATCGCCAACTTCCTCAAGGAGGAGACCCGGTACCGCCTGAAGCGGCAGTCCATCCAGCCGGTCAAGATGAGCGGCTGGTACATCCGCCAGTCCGCCGTGGACGGCGGGGAGGCCTTCGTCGCCCCCGGCGACTCCAAGCGCAAGCAGGCCGACCGCGAGGACGCCACCTGGGTTGTCGTGCCCGCCCTCGCCAAGAACTCCGCGGTCCAGTGCTACTCCTTCGAGTCCGCGCGCAAGCCCGGTTACTACCTGGCCCAGAAGGGTCTCCGGGTGAAGATGCTGGCGTCCGATGGCAGCGACGCCTTCCGCAAGGACGCCACCTGGTGCTCCCGTACCAATGCGTTCGGCGCCGGTGGCGTGTCCTTCGAGTCGGCGAGCCAGTCCGGCCGCTGGCTGCGGCACTTCCAGGGCGACCTCTACGCGGCCGACAAGGCCGGCAAGAACCGCTTCGACGCCGCCGACACCTTCGCCCAGGACGCCACCTGGAAGATCGCCTCCCCGCTCGCCAGCTGACCGGCTTCCCGCCGAGCACTCCTCTGATCAGAACGGAACCACCCACCATGTCTCGGATCATCCGAGCCACCCTGGCCACCGCCGCCGGCGCCGCCGCCCTGGCCGGTACCACCGTCGCCCCCGCCCACGCCGCCGATGCCGCCCCCTCCTCCGTGAAGCTGCAGGCCGCGAGCAGCGGCAAGTGCCTCACCATCGCCAACGGCACTTTCCGCAACGGCGGCAACGCCGTGCAGAACACGTGCGCCGACGACCTCGAGAACCAGGTCTTCGACCTGATCCCCGACGGCCCGGCCACCTTCCGGCTGCGCGCCCAGCACAGCGGCAAGTGCGTCGAGGTCGAGGACCGCGACACCAAGGCCGGCGCCAACGTCCAGCAGTGGTGGTGCGTCGACGCCCCGCAGCAGCGCTGGCGCGTGGTGCTCGCGGACGTCGCGCAGGACCTGTACGAACTGCGTCCGTCGCACGCCCTCGACCGCTGCCTGGACGTCAAGTCGTCCAGCCGTGAGGACGGCGCGAACGTGCAGTCGTGGGGCTGCAACGACACCGACGCCCAGCGCTGGCGGATCCTGCCGACCAAGGCCTGACACCCCCGCCCCTCGACCAAGAAACGGATTCTTCCACCATGTCTCGGACCATCCGAGCGGCTCTGGCCGTTGCCGGCAGCCTCGCCTTCCTGACCGCCGGCGCGACGACCGCCTACGCCGACAAGGCGTCGGAGGCTGCTGCCGACGCCGCCGCTGGAGCCGACCTCGCCCGCCCCGCCCAGGCGACCATCCAGCTCCAAGTGGCCCACAGCGGCAAGTGCCTGGAAATCAACAATGGCGCTGCCAACAACGGCCTGCAGGCGCAGCAGTGGACCTGCCACGACGCCGTCGCCGCCCAGAATTGGCGCGTCATCCCGGTCGGCGACTCCACCTTCCAGCTGCAGAACGCCGCCAGTGGCAAGTGCCTCGAGGTGGAGAACAGCAGCACCGACGCCGGCGCCAAGGCCCAGCAGTGGTCGTGCTTCGGCGGCAAGAACACGCGCTGGCAGTTCGTCCTGGTCGACTACGCCAAGAAGCTCTACCAGGTGCGTCCGGCGCACGTTGCCGACCGCTGCCTCGACATCGACCACGCCAAGACGGAGAACGCCGCGAAGGCGCAGCAGTGGACCTGCAACCAGAGCGACGCGCAGCTCTGGAAGGTCCTGCCGGTCAAGTGACCTCTCGGCCTCGCCCCTTCGGGCGCGGCGCACACACCCGCCGGGGACAGCGCGCCTGAGTGCGATGCCGACCCCGGCGTGGGGCAAGGCAAGGAAGTTCATGTGTTTGAGAGGTCAAGAGTGAATCGTCAGTGGTGGGTTGCGCAGGCGTTGACCACCGGTGTGCTGGTCGGCGGGATTGCTGTCGCGGCTGTGGCTCCAGCGTGGGCGGACGCCCCGGTGACGGTTGTCGCCTCGGCGGACCAATCGGCTGATCAGCTGGCGTCGTTGCGGTCGGCGGCGGCGCAGGATGCGCGGGACCGGGTCCACTACTACGCGCTGAACCACCCGGCCATCGAGGTCCGTACGTCGGCGTGGAACGCCCTGCGTCATGTCCGGGGCGACGAGGCGATCGCGGAGTGGCTGGCTCCGGGTGGCGGTTTCGACTACGCCAAGAAGCGGGCGAAGGACACCCGCAGCCGCAACCGCGCGTTCATCGAGCGGGTCATCCGCACGCACCCCATGTCGTACGCCCCGCAGGTGCGCACTGCGGCCGAGCGCGCACTGAAGGGCAGCGCCGCAGAGCAGGCCGCGTTCGTGAAGACCGGGTACACCCAGGCGCAGGAACGCGACCGGGCGGCGCGGGAGGAAGACGCCCAGCACAAGCTGGAAATCTCCGCCAAAGAACGCGAGTTCGTGCAGTCGCGAGCGGAGCACGATCCGGGTGAGCAGGTGCGGGTGGCGGCGCAGTGGGCGCTGCGGGCAGGCGCCACGGATGCGGACGTCGAGGAGTTCTACGGCTACGGCTGGGCGACCGGCGGTGCGCTGGACCTGGAGGCGTACCGGACCCGGATCGCGGATGCGGACGTGGTGCGGCACTACACGCTGACCCGCCTGATCAACGAGGCCGCCGAGGCCGAGAAGGCGCTGCAGGGCGCGTCCGATGCGGCGAAGGCCCGGGCCGAGGCGGAGAAGGCGTGGAAGGCGGTGGCCGAACACGCTGCCGCCGCGGAACTCGCCTGGCGGGCCGAGCAGGCCGTCGCCAAGGCGCAGGCGGAGAGTTGGGCGGACATCGCCAAGGCCGCCAAGGACAACGCGGACGGGATCTGGAAGAACATCGCCGATCCGGCCGCGGCCAATCAGGACTCCTGGACCAAGGAACAGCAGAACGCGGCCGACGCGGCCACGTTCTGGAAGGACGCCTTCACCAAGGCCCAGGACGGCGAGAACCGCGTCAAGGGCTGAGACCGAGCCCTTCACCGCGGACTTCGCCCGACCTGCCCCTGCTCGCTCATAGGGCAGGGGCATTTTTCTATTCCTTTTGCTAGGGGGTTTCTTCCCGTGATGGGTAGATTCCGGCCAAAGGCCGGAAGAATACGCCGCAATGGCGTCGGCGTAGCAAGAAAGGCAGTGACCACGGCAGTGGTCGCAGCCCTGCTGGGCGGTGTGACCGGGCCCGCCGTGGCGGCCACTGCCACGACGGCCGCCACGAGGGCTTCCACAGCCGCACTGAAGTCGACCCAGGAGCCCACGGTCGCTCAGGCGATGGCTGCGTTCGACAGCATTGCCGCCACGCTGCCGAAACCGGCCTCTGCTCCAGCAGTCGCCGGGCAATCCGAGCTGGACAAGCTCAGTGCGGAGCGCGACCGGGCGCTGGTGGAGGACTTCGCGGAGTTCGACGAGGAGCCGGAGGTCCAGGAAGCCGCCCGGAAGGCGCTGGAGAGCAGCGACCCGAGCGCGCTCCGCGAATTTCTGGAGCACGGTGAGGCCGAGGCCCGTAAGCGTGCCAAGGACAAGAAGAACACCACCGATGCCGAGAACCGCCGCAAGATCGAGGCGATGCGTGGCACCGGCGGGCCGAACTTCAACAAGGCGGTCGAGGACGCGCTGAAGGGGGACGCCACCGAGCGTGCCAACTTCCTTGAGTTCGGTGCCGAGCTCGCCAAGCAGCGTGACCAGAAGGCGGAGAAGGACGCCAAGGACCGCGCTGCGGAGCTGCGCAAGCGTGTGGAGATGCTGGCCGCTTCCGGCGGCCCGGAGGTGCAGAAGGCGGCCAAGACCGCTCTGGCCTCCAATGACGACAAGGTGATCGCGGAGTTCCTGGAGAAGGGCTACCAGGTCGCCGCGCAGAAGGACGCCGACGACCGGGCCGCGCACGAGAAGGCGCAGAAGGAGGCCCAGGAGGCGGCGGAGAAGCTGCGCGAGCTGGCCGAGAAGGCCAAGCGCGCGGCAGAGGCCCGCACGAAGCTGATCGCGGTCCACGGCGACGCGGTGAAGGCCCTCAAGGGCGCCTCCAACGCGATGACTTCGGCCGCGTCTGCCTCGCGTGAGGCCGACCGCATGCTCGCGGCCGACCGCGCCGGCAAGCAACTCTCCGACTACGACCAGGTCAAGACCGAGGTCACCCGCCAGGTCGGTTACGCCCGCGACTTTGCCAAGGCCGCCCAGGTCGCTGCCGCCCAGGCCAAGATCCAGGCCGACGTCCTCGTCGAGACCGGCCTGACCTACGGCACGCAGTGGTCCGAGGTCGCCTCCGGCATCGCCGGCGCCGCCGACGCGGCCGCCAAGGCGAGCGAGACAGCGCAGCACGCCGTCGAGGCCACCGAGGCAGACGCCAAGGGCCTGAACGCCAAGAACCAGGCCGAACTGCACGAGCAGCAGGCCAAGCAGTGGCGCGCCAACGCCGAGGAACACGCAAAGACCGCCGCGAAGCTGGCCGAGGCCGCCGACAAGCAGGCCAAGATCGCCGCCGACGCCGCCGAGCGCACCCGTAAGGCGCGCATCGAGGCAGAGCAGGCGGAGAAGGAAGCCTGGGAGCACGCCAAGAAGACTCGCGAGGCTCGAATAGAGGCCCAGCGGCAGGCCGCAATCGCGGCTGAACAGCGCAAGATTGCGGAGCGCGAGCGCGATCTGGCTGCACAGGCGCGGGCACGCGCGGAGCACGAGCGAGACGTTGCGGCTGCGGCACGGGAGCGTGCGGAGGCTGAGGCGCGTACCGCGACGGCGGCACGTGCGGAGGCCCAGGCGGCTGCGGCTACTGCGGCTTCGTCACGGGCGCATGCGGAAGAGATGGAAGGCGCCGCTGCCAAGGCGGACCAGAACGCCCGCAACGAGGAGACCAACGCTCGCAACGCTAGGAACGCGGCGTTCAAGGCAGAGCAGGACCACCAAGCCAAGCTGTCCCGGGCCAAGGCCGCCGAGGCGATTGCGGCCGCTGGTCGAGGTACCCAGGAAGCGGGTCAGGCTGAAGCTGCGGCCCAGGCCGCGCGAGGAGACGCCAGCACTGCCGGCACAGCAGCCGGCCAGGCACGCGGTGCTGCCGATACTGCCAGTGGTGCGGCTATGCGTGCTCGTTCCGCGGCGACAGAGGCTGCTGGTGCCGCTTCTCGGGCGCGTGCTGCAGCGGCTGAGGCCACCGCACACGCCGCCCGCGCGAACGCCGCGGCGAACGCGGCTGAGGCTGCTGCTGCTCGTGCCAATGCTGCGGCGAACCGTGCTGAGGCCGAGTACCAGGCCACTCGCGCTGCCGCTCAGCGTGCCAATCAGAAGGCTGCTGAGGCCACGGCTCAGGAGGCCCGTGCGGGTATTGCTGCCCATGAAGCTGCCCGCCTTGCCGGGCAGGCTGCTGTCGAGGCGAACCTGTCCCTTCAGGCGGCCAATCGCACGAAGGAAGAGGCTGAAGGCGCGGCCCGCGAGGCCGGCATGGCCAAGCTTCAGGCCGGTATTGCCGTCCAGGCCGCTGGCGCTGCCCGGACGGCCGCTGCTGGTATCGCTGACCCGGCCAACACCGCTATCGCGCTGACCGCTCCCTTCTCCGGCTCCGACGTCGACGCCGACTTCGCCACCGAGGTTGCCAAGGCCGCCGAGAAGATGGGCCAGGAGCAGGTTGCCGCCGCCGAGGCCAAGGCTGCCGAGGCTGTCAAGGCCGCCGAGGCCGCCGACGCCGCCGCCAAGCGTGCCAACGCCCAGGTCGCCCCGGCCTTCAAGGCCGCCGCGGATGCTGCCAAGTCCTCCGCGAACGCTGCGCGTTCTGCTGCTGCGGCGATGAAGTCGGCGGCCCAGGCTGCCGAGGACGGCGCCAAGGCCCGTGCCGCTGCGGCCAGCGCCAACAAGGCTGAGGCCCAGGCCAAGGAAGACGCCCAGCTCGCCCGCCAGGCCGCCAACCAGGCCGCCGCAGACGCTGCTGCAGCCCGCCAGGCCGCGAACGAGGCCGAAGCTGAGGCCGCCCGCGCCCGCGGTGCCGCCGCCGAGGCCGAGCAGCACGCTGCTGCCGCCAGCGGCGCGGCTGACCAGGCCGAGCACGAGGCCAGTGTCGCGCAGGGTGCGGCAGCTCAAGCGGAAGAAGATGCGGCTGCTGCTGGCAAGTTGGCCGATTCTGCGGAGCAGCACTCCAAGTCCGCGCAGGAAGCAGCCAAGAACGCCAACCAGTACGCCAAGGAAGCGGACGAGGCGGCCAAGAAGGCCGAGGAGTACGAGCGGGAGCAGGAGCGCAAGCGCCGCGACGAAGCCGCCCAGCGTGATGGCAAGTACGGCGGTGCTCCGCTGACCGAGGAAGAGAAGGAGGCACTCCGCAAGGCCGGAATGTCTCCCGAAGAATACGAGAAGGCTCGACAGCTTGCAGAAAAAGACATTGCTGACTTCCTGATGGAGAACGGCGGGAAGATCCTTGTTGATCTTCTTCTCGGCGACATCAGGGAGTGCTTCAGTAACCCCAATGTGGAAAGCTGCTTCTGGGCGGTCATCGGGAACCTTCCTTGGGGTAAAGCCCTCAAGATAATCAAGGAAATGCCGAAGATCACCAAGGCCATCGGTCGAATCGTCGGTGGTATCGGCAAGTTCCTGGAAGAGTCTGCTGCGGCAAAGAAGCTGATCGGCAAGGGCCGGGAGATCCTGGAAAAGTTCCGGAAGGTTCCTGACTGCCCCATTGAGCCTAGGGCGAACAGCTTCATTCCAGAAACGCCGGTGCTGATGGCCGGTGGAGACCACAAGCCCATTAAGGATGTCAGGGTCGGTCAGAAGGTTCTGGCCACGAACCCTGAGACTGGGGAGACTGAGCAGCGGGCGGTTACCGATGTCATAATCGGTGAGGGTCAGAAGGATCTGGTCGAGATCACTATTGATGTCGGCGGTGCGGCGAGTAATGCCGTCGATACGGTGACAGCCACTGGGAAGCACCCGTTCTGGGTAGAAAACCAGCGCCGTTGGCTGGACGCCGTGGATCTCAAGGCGGGTGACCTGCTTCGCACCCCGAATGGTGCGCTGCGAGACGTCATTTCGACCCGAGCTTGGACCGAGACTCGTAAGGTCTTCAATCTCACCGTTGACAGCATTCACACGTATTATGTACTGGCTGGGGACACCCCGATTCTGGTGCACAATGCAGGGTGCTGGGCAGGCAAGGGTGGACCAGGAAATTGGGGCACTGTCAATGAGGCGATGTCGGAAAGGGCTGCGGAATACCAGGCGAAGGTCACCGGCGTTCCGAATGGGTTTGGCTACAAGGTCAACGGCGTGAAGTTCGACGGATTCCGTGATGGTGTTCTTCTGGACGCCAAGGGGCCGGGGTATGCGACCTTCACCAAGGATGGTCGATTCCGCTCCTGGTACAATGGTGCGGACAGCCTCGCGGATCAGGCCCAGCGTCAGCTCAATGCGGCGGGAGGGAAGTCGATCACCTGGCATGTTGCCGAGGGTGATGCTGTTACGGCGATGCGGAATTTGTTCGCCGATCGTGGAATCACCGGAATCAATATCGTGCATACGCCCTAGAGGAGAGCATTGAGGCATGGCGGACTTGTTCTATGTAGGCGCCTACTGGGGGCCGCGCACCGAGTCGGCCGGTGAATGCGCTGAGCGCCTGGCCGACTGTCTGAGTCGGCTTGGAGCGGTGCACCCGGTCTTGGCGACATGGTTTCGCAAGGGCAGGAACAAGTCCGCCGCCTCAGGTAACTCCGTGGAAATCGGCAGTGATGCACTGGAGAAGCTCCTGGCTGGGGGTCGCAATCGAACAGACGTTGGCGGCCATGTCATTAGCGATCTTGGCTTCCGGGCGGCGCTTTGGAATAAGAACTCGGTGCCGGTTGCGTTCAGTACGACATGTGGCGCGAGCCCTGCAACGAGTTCAGTCATGAACCACTTTGCTCTGGAGTTGCCTGAACCGTCGGGGCTGGCAGCAGAGCTCTACGATCCTGAGATCGCGGGGGCTGTCTTCCGCTCTGTGGTAGGGGCGTGGGACCCTGATTGGGCGACTTTTGCCAGCTATTCGATGCGGGCGGCCCAGGCGGCGGCTCCAGGGAGTCCGGTGGGTGGTTGGATGACGTATCTCTCAGGGGCTCAGGAATTGCTGGCCGTCGAAGATCGAGAAGTCCGGATTGAAGGGTTCTCGCGAGGAACCCTCTTGGTTGCCGGTGCTGACCCTCTAAGCGTGTCGGATTCACAACTTTCGGCCGTTCGTCAGTACTTTCCTGCCGCTTAGTCGGTTGGCCTTTTCGTTGACGTCCTTTTGATTGGAAATCCCTTGGGGCCTCGCCGGATTATGCTGGCGGGGCCCCAAGGCGTTTGGCTGAGCCTGGCCTCCCCCGATGAGTGGCCGCGCTGAAAGGGCTCAGTCACCCCCGCCCCGCCAGCAACTCCACCTCCGCCAACACCCCCGACCCCCCGCCCCCCAACACCCGCACCCGGTACCGCCCGTACGTCCCCGCCCGGCTCACCCCGAACACGCGCGTCTGCCGGTCCCACGCAAACGACTCACCGTCCCGCCTGTCGACCTCCGCCCACGTCTCCCCGTCGTCCGCCGAGCCCTCCAGTACCCAGCTCCGCGGTGCCCGGCCCCGGTCCGCGCCCGACGTCAGGGTGTAGGACGTCACCGGCCCCGCACCGTCCAGCACTTCCAGCTCCGCCACCGTAAAAGTCGCCTCCGTGCGCGACGAGTTGTCCGTCAGTGGCGAGCTCCCCGGGACCGTCACGTCCACCGCCGGTGACGGCACCCGGCCCTCCTCCCGCGTGATCGACGTCGGGCCCGCATTCGCGCCCGTGCCCCACTTCGACGGCTTCGGGCCCATCGTGAACTCCAGCGTGCCGCCCGCTGCCACCACCGCATGCGGCAACGCCGTCGAGTTCCACGGCTTGCCGTTCACCTTCACGCTCTGCACGTACACGTTCCGCGCGCTGTTGCCCGGTGCGTGGATGACGAACTCCTTGCCGTTCTCCAGGTGCACCGTCGCCTTCCTGAAGAGCGGTGAGCCGATTGCGTATTCGCCCTCGCCCATCACCAGCGGGTAGAAGCCCAGCGCGCTGAACACGTACCACGCCGACATCTCGCCGTTGTCCTCGTCGCCCGGGTATCCCTGGCCGATCTCGCTGCCCAGATAAAGACGGCTCAGCACCTCGCGCACCTTCGCCTGCGTCTTCCACGGCTGGCCCGCCGCGTCGTACATGTACGCAATGTGGTGCGAGGGCTGGTTGCTGTGGCCGTACATGCCCATGCGGACGTCCCGGGCCTCCGTCATCTCGTGGATGACGCCCCCGTACGAGCCCGCGAATTCCGGGGCGCCCGTTTCGGGGGTTGCGAAGAACTCGTCCAGTTTCTCGGCCAGTCCAGATCTTCCCCCGTACAGCGCCGCCAGGCCCCTCGTGTCCTGGACCGCCGTGAAGGCGAAGTTCCAGCCGTTCGTCTCCGTGTAGTCGTAGCCCCACACCCGCGGGTCGTACTCCTCCGGGGGCAGGCGCCATTCGCCCTGCTCGTCCTTGCCCTGGAAGAAGCCGACGCGGTGGTCGAAGAGATGGACGTAGCCCAGTGCGCGGTTGAGGAAGTAGGCCGACTCCTCGCGATAACGCTGCTTGTGCGTCTTCTTGTACAGCGCCTCGCCCATCTTCGCCAGGCCGAAGTCGTTCAAGTAGCCCTCCACCGACCACGAAACGCCCTCCGGCGTCTTCGTGTTCGTGTAGCCCAGGAACGGGGACGTGTCCATTCCCTTGCGGCCCACTCCCGGGTTGTCCGGTGCCACCGTCGCGTTCTTCAGCGCGGCCTCGTACGCCGCCTCCCCGTCCAGCGCCACGCCCTTCACGTACGCGTCCGCGAAGGCCACGTCCGAGCTCGTGCCCGTCATCAGGTCCGCGTAGCCGGGGGAGGACCAGCGGGAGATCCAACCGCCGTCCTTGTACTGCTGGATGAAGCCGTTGGCCATCTTCGCCGCCTGCCTCGGCGCGAAGAGCGCATACGCCGGCCACGCCGTGCGATACGTGTCCCAGAAGCCGTTGTTGACGTAGACCTCGCCGTCCACGATTTTCGCGCCCGTACGAGTGGGAGTGTTCTCGCCTGTCGGCTGGGAGAACGGGCTCGCGTAGCGCGCTACCGGCCGCGCCGCCGTGCCCGTGTTCTCGTAGCCCGAGTTGGGGTAGAGGTACAGGCGGTACAGGTTCGAATAGAGCGTCGTCAGCTGGTCCTTGGTCGCACCCTCCACCTCGATCCGGCCCAGCAGCGCGTCCCACGCCGCCCGCGCACGGTCCCGCACACCCTCGAACGTCGACCCCTCCGGGATCTCCTGGGCGAGGTTGGCCTTCGCCTGGTCGATACCGATGAGGGACGTCGCGATGCGCAAGGTGACCGTGCGGTCCCGGTCCGGTGGCGGCCGGAAGCGGAGGTAGCCCGCGACGCCCCTCGCGTCACCGCCCCCGCTCGCCGTCACCGGTGCATCGAAGACCCCGTACACAAACATCCGCCCCGCCCCCGTCGACAGGCCGCTCTTGACGTCCGTCCACGCGCTGAACGCCGAGTGCTCCGGGTCGAGGGTCAGGCCGCCCTCCCTGCGGACGTTGTCGAGGATGACGGACGCGTCCGTCCCCGGGAACGTGAAGCGCATCATCGCCGCGTGGTCGCTCGGCGCGATCTCCGCCCGCAGGCCGTTGTCGAACGTGACGCCGTAGTAGTGCGGGCGCGCGGTCTCGTGCTCGTGGCGGAAGGGCAGGGCGCGCGCCTTGCGCGCCGGATCCGGGACGCCGCCCGCCGCGGACGGCATCACCTGGAACGTCTGCCGGTCGCCCATCCACGGACTCGGCTCGTGGCTCGCGCTGAACGCCTGGATCGTGGGGAGGTTGTCGTCGTTGTTGCCGGCCGCGTACTGGTACAGCCAGTCGGCCGAGCCGGCGTTGGTGACCGGCGTCCAGAAATTGAAGCCGTGCGGGACCGCGGTCGCGGGGAAGGTGTTGCCGCGGGAGAAGTTGGAGCTGGAGTTGGTACCGCGCGTGGTGACCGCCCGGTCCGCGGGGTGGGCCGGAGGGTGCTCCTCCGGGGCCGGTGCGATCGAGACGTCGTCGATCCAGCCGCGGAACTTCGCCGGGCCGACGGGGGAGTCGTAGGCCACCAGGATGCGGGCGACGGTCTTGCCCGCGGCGACCTGGCCGATCCGGGACTCCTTGTTGTTCCACTGGTTCACGTACAGCGTCTTCGACTCCGCCTGGCCCTGCGGGGTCAGCGGTGCGCCGTGCTGGTCGACGGCGCCCAGCCGGCTGAGGTAGGTGCCGTCCGTGAAGGCCAGGTCGAGCGCGACGTGGGTGGCCGGGTAGCGCGGGTCGCGCTCGGGCATGGCGGGGAAGACCTTGTACGCGAGCACGGTCTGCGGCGTGACCTCGGTGTGCACGGCGAAGACCTTGTTGTACGAGTACGCGTGGCCGGTGGCCAGGTGGGTGCCGCCGTAGCGCAGGGCATGGGTGCCGGTGAAGCCCACGTGGGCCTTGGCGGTGGGCGAGCCGGTGGGGCCGCGGTCGACGTAGCTGCGCATCTCGGGGGGCGGGGGCGGGCCGGCGTCGGCGGTGGCGATCTGGACCTCGGCGAGCTGGGTGATGCCGTCGCCGTTGTTGCGGGTTATCTCCAGGCGGTACTGGCGGTACGGGTGGTCCGGCTCGAAGTCGAACTCCCGGGTCTGCTGGCGGCGTTCGAAGGTCTCGTCCTCGCGGGTGTCCAGGGTGGTCCAGGACTTACCGTCGTCGGAGCCGAGGAAGGTCCAGTCCCGCGGGTCGCGGGCGGGGGCGTCGTTGGCGGAGGTCAGCGCGTAGCGGACGGCGGGTACGGGCTCGGACAGCTGGAACTCCAGCCAGGCCGTGCGCGCGAAGACCAGCCATTTGGTGGCGCTCTCGCCGTCGACCAGGTTCTCCTTGACCTCGCCGGCCTCGGTGTTCTCGCCGCTCGCGCGGACGGCGGTGACCTTGCCGGTCACGTTGCCGGGGATGCCGCTGGTGTCGCTGCCGTCGACTCCGGAGGCGAGCTTGCGGCCGCCGGGCCCCGTCTCGACCGTATTGAGCCAATCGGGCTGCGGCTCGCCGGGCTCGAAGGAGGAGGCGAAGCGCTCCTGCCCGGCTCCGGCAGTGCGCCCGGCGGATGCCGCCATGGCGTTGCTCCCGGCCATCTGAGGGGTAGTCATCAGCAGAGCCGCCACGAGGAGGACCGCGAGGGCGGTCCACCACCGGTGTCCGGGACGGAGTCCGAGTCTGTGTCGCATCCCTCGCCTCTCCACGCAGCAGACAACGTTGTCACCCGTATCGCGCAGTGATAAGTAGGGCGTGAGACGCCAGTGGTGTCAAGAGTCCCGAGGGCGGTGTCGTCAGGGCGGCCGGGGGTGCTGACGAGGTCTCAACTCGGGAAAGACTGACGGCCGAAGCCGTCCACGATCTTGCCCAGTTGATCGGAGTGGACTATACCTGTCCGCGCACCATCAGCACGTACCCAGCACGCCACGCACCAACGCTTCAACTGACCCGCGGTGTCGGGCCCTTCGTACGGCGAGTCCTCGACGGCGAATCGGCAAGGGGAGACCGGTGCACCGCCTGAGTCCTGTGGGAGAGCGAGGACTTGCGCATGGGAACCACCCCGGAATTCAGCCGGCGTGATCTGATCAAACGGGCGGCCGCGGCCGGACTGTTCGCGGTTCCGGCGATGAGCACGCTGAGCGCCTGCGCCAGCAGTGGCGGCGGCAGCAGCGACCATCAGGTGGACAAGGGGAAGAAGAGCGCCAAGAATCCCCTGGCCGTCAATGAGACCGCACCGCTCGACGTCGTCATCTTCAACGGCGGCTTCGGCGACCAGTACGCCAAGGACGCCGAGGCGGCGTACAAAACCGCCTTCCCCAAGGCCCAGGTCAAGCACGCCGCCACGCAGGACATCCAGACCGAGCTGCAGCCCCGGTTCAACGGCGGCACTCCGCCGGACCTCATCGACAACTCCGGTGCCAAGCAGATGGACATGGGCACGCTCGTCGGAAAGCAGCAGCTGACCGATCTCAACGCCCTGCTGGACGCACCGTCCTTCGACGACCCCGCCAAGAAGGTGCGCGACACCCTGCGCCCCGGCGTGGTGGAGATGGGGCGGTTCGAGGGGAACGAGACCTGGATTCTCTACTACGCCTACACGGTGTACGGCGTCTGGTACTCGAAGACCAATCTGCAGAAGCTCGACGCCCAATACCCCGAGACCTGGGACGACATGCTCAAGGTCTGCGAGGCGGCGAAGAAGAAGGGCATCGCCGGCTGGACGTACGCCGGAAAGTACCCCTACTACCTGCCCTTCAGCCTCTACCCCTTCATCGCCAAGATCGGCGGTGTCGAGGTGCTGAACCGCATCGACAACCTGGAGCCGAACGCCTGGAAGGACCCGGCCGTCAAGGCCGCCTTCGACGCGTACTACGAGCTCTACAAGAAGGGCTACATCCTCCAGGGCACGCCCGGCCTCACCCATATCGAGTCCCAGACCGCCTGGAACGAGGGCAAGGCGCTGTTCATCCCCAATGGTTCGTGGGTGGAGAACGAGTCGAAGAAGACCACGCCCAAGGACTTCCAGATGGCCGTCGGGGCGCCGTCCAGTCTCGACAAGAACGACAAGATGCCGTTCGGCACCCTGTGGGCCGCGGGCGGCGAGCCGTTCATCGTGCCGAAGAACGCCAAGAACCCTCAGGGTGGCATGGAGTTGCTGCGGGTGATGCTCGGGAAGAAGTCCTCGCAGAACTTCGTCCAGAAGGTGTCCTCCCTCACCTCCTTCAACGGCGGCACCGAGGGGCTCGCGCTCCCGCCGGGGCTCGCCTCCTCCCAGGAGGCCCTGGCCAAGGCGGGGAAGAACGTCGTCAACCCCCGGATCCAGGACTGGTACGTGGCCCTGCAGAAGGAGAAGATCGGGGTGGGCGCGCTCGGCGAGATGATGGCCGGCCGGCTGACCCCGGACGAGGCGATCACGAAGATCCAGCGCTTCGCCGACGAGACGGCCAAGGACGACTCCGTCAAGAAGTACAAGCACAAGTAGGCGCTTGGGCACACACGTACGGATCGGGGTCGGAGGGCATGCAACACGGCAAGTACCGCTTCATCGTGGGGTTTCTGATCCTGCCCCTGGCGATCTACGGGATCTTTGTGATCTCGCCGTTCGTCCAGGCCATCTACTACTCCTTCACGGACTGGACGGGCCTGAGTCCCGACTTCGCGGTGACGGGCTTCAAGAACTATCAACGGCTCTGGAACGACGAGGTGTTCTGGAAGGCCGTGGGACACAACGTCCTGCTGCTTCTGGTGCTGCCGGTGGTGACGCTCGGTCTCGGGCTGTTCTTCGCGTTCATGCTCAACGTCGGCGGCCGTCGCAGGAAGAACGCGGCGGTGGCCGGGGTGCGCGGCTCCGGTCTCTACAAAGTTGTGTACTTCTTTCCCCAGGTCCTCTCGATCGCCATCGTCGCCCTGCTCTTCCAGTTCGGCTACAACCCCAACAGCGGTGCCCTCAACTCCCTGCTCCGGGCGGTCGGTCTGGGATCCGTCCACCCGGAGTGGCTGGGCGATCCGCGGCTCGCGCTGTGGTGCGTGATGGCGGTGATGGTCTGGAGCAACGTCGGCTTCTACGTCGTGCTGTTCTCGGCCGGCATGAGCTCCATTCCGAAGGACTTCTACGAGGCCGCACTGCTGGACGGCGCCAACCGCCTCCAGACCTTCTTCCGCATCACGCTGCCGCTGCTGTGGGACACGGTGCAGACCGGCTGGGTCTACATGGGCATCATGGCGCTCGACGGATTCGCGGTCGTGCAGATCATGACCGTGGGACCGGGCGGCCCGGACTACTCCACGGAAGTGCTGTCCTTCTACCTCTACACGAAGGCGTTCCGGGACGGGCAGGCCGGATACGCCACCACGCTCGGGGTGGCGCTGCTCATCGTCACCCTCCTCTTCGCGGGCATCGTGATGAAGCTCGGCCGGCGCGAACGACTGGAGTACTGATGCCCGTACGCGATTCCCGACGGACCGAGCAGCGTCGGACCGGGCAGCGCCGGGCGGGCGGCGAGGGGCGAGTGCTCAACGTCTTCTCGCACGGGGTCCTCGTGCTGTGGGGATTGATGGTGACGCTGCCGCTGCTGTGGGCGGTGATGAGCGCCTTCAAGACCGACAAGGAGATCTTCACCTCGCCCTGGGCGCTGCCGGGCCGGCTGCACTTCGACGCCTGGGGGCGGGCGTGGTCCCAGGCGCACATGAGCCAGTACTTCCTCAATTCGCTGATCGTGGTGGCGGGTTCGCTGTTCGGGACGATGCTGCTGGGGTCGATGGCGGCCTATGTGCTGGCCCGGTTCGAGTTCCCCGGGAACCGCCTGGTCTATTTCCTCTTCGTGGGCGGGATGAGCTTTCCCATCATCCTGGCGCTGGTGCCGCTGTTCTTCGTGATGAAGAACATGCAATTGCTGAACACCTACCCCGGGTTGATCCTGGTCTACATCGCCTACTCGCTGCCGTTCACGATCTTCTTCCTCAGCGGCTTCTTCCGGACACTGCCGTCGTCGGTGGCGGAGGCGGCGCTGATCGACGGGGCGTCGCACACCCGGACCTTCTTCCAGGTGATGCTGCCGATGGCCAAGCCGGGGCTGATCAGCGTCGGCATCTTCAACTTCCTGGGCCAGTGGAACCAGTACCTGCTGCCCACGGTGCTCAACGTCGGTGACGAGAACCGCAAGTTGCTGCCGCAGGGCCTGGTGGCCCTCGCCGTGAACCAGGGCTACCGGGGCGACTGGTCGGGGCTGTTCGCGGGGCTGGTGATGGCGATGCTGCCGGTGCTCGCCGCGTACATCGTCTTCCAACGGCAGGTGCAGGCGGGGCTGACGGCCGGTGCGCTGAAGTAGGGCGGCGCCGAGGAGCCACCCCAGACTGCATAAATTCGCCATGCGTCTACCCCTGTGGGTGACTGTGCGCTCCGCGTTCGTGCAGGCAGACTCTTTCCTCACAGGGGGAGGGGGAACGCCATGGGACGGAAACCGCCACCGACCATCCGGCAGAAGCGGCTGGGCGCCGAGCTGCGCCGGCTGCGCGAGGCGGCCGGCATGTCCGGGGAGCACGCCGCGGCGGCGCTGGAGTGCGGGCAGGCGAAGATCAGCCGGATCGAGACGGGGGCGAACGGCATCCGGCCGTTCGAGCTCCGCGGCCTGCTGAAGGCCTACGGGGTCGCGGACCAGGAGCTGACCGAGTCGCTCGTGGAGATGGCGAAGGAGGGACGCCGCCAGGGCTGGTGGAGCCAGTACGCGAAGGCATTCCCCGGCATCGTGGACCTGGCACACCTGGAGTCCACCGCCGTGTGCATCCGCACCTGGCAGACCGTGCTCGTCCCCGGTCTGCTCCAGGCTCCGGGCTACATGCGCGCGCTGTTCCGGCGCGGCCGGCGCGCGTACACCGAGGCCGAGGTCGAGCAGTGCGTGGAGGCCCGGACGGCCCGGCAGCAGGTCTTCGAGAAAGCCGATCCGCCGGAGTACCGGGCCGTGCTCTACGAGGCGGTGCTGCACGCGTGCGTGGGCGGGGAGACGGTGATGCGCCGGCAGCTGGAGCACATCGCGGGGCTGGCGGAGAGCGGGCGGGTCTCGGTGCGGGTCGTGCCGTTCGGCAGCGGGGCGCACGGCGGGCTGGACGGTTCGTTCGTGCTCTACGGCACGGCGTGCCCGGGGATGGACGTCGTTCTCATGGACGGGCTGGCCGGGCCCACCCACCTCGATCAGGAGGAGGAGGTCCAGCGGTACCGGGGCGTCTTCGACGGCCTTACGTCCCTCGCGCTGGATCCGGCGCGGTCGCTGGAGATGATCAAGGAACATGCGGTGCGGCCGTAGCCCGGCTGCGGGCCCGTTGTGGCTTGTCGCGCGGTTCCCCGCGCCCCTACGGGGCTCGGTCACGGGGCTCGGCACCCCCGTACGATGAGGGGTCGGCTGTTTCCGGACCTTGACGTGAGGCAACCCGGACGGCTGAGCTTAGAGTTCAGATGTTGTAGAAACGGCTTGGGAGTGGATGGGCGTGGAGACTCCGGGTTCGCAGTCGTCGCTGCACCGGGCCAACCTGGAGCGCGTCGTGCGCGCCGTGCGCATGGCGGGGTCGCTGACCCAGGCCGAGATCGCCCGCACCACGGGCCTGTCCGCCGCCACGGTCTCCAACATCGTCCGGGAACTGAAGGACGGCGGCACGGTCGAGGTGACGCCCACCTCCTCCGGCGGGCGGCGGGCGCGCAGCGTCTCGCTCTCCGGTGACTCCGGGATCGTCGTGGGCGTCGACTTCGGCCACACCCACCTGCGCGTCGCCGTCGGCAACCTCGCCCACCGGGTGCTGGCCGAGGAGGCCGAGCCGCTGGACGTGGACGCCTCGGCCGAGCAGGGCCTGCAGCGGGCCGAGCAGCTGGTCCGGCGGCTGATCACGGCCGCCGGGATCAGCCCGGGCAAGATCGTCGGGGTGGGGCTGGGCGTGCCGGGGCCGATCGACGTGGAGTCCGGGGTGCTGGGCTCGACCGCGATCCTGCCCGGCTGGGTCGGCACCAACCCCCGGGAGGACCTCGCGGCCCGGCTCGGCGTCCCCGTCCACGTCGACAACGATGCCAACCTCGGCGCCCTCGGCGAGCTGGTCTGGGGCGCCGGCCGCGGGGCCACGGACCTGGCCTACATCAAGGTCGCCAGCGGCGTGGGCGCCGGACTGGTGATCAACGGGCGGATCTACCGGGGCCCGGGCGGCACCGCCGGGGAGATCGGGCACATCACGCTGGACGAGTCCGGGCCGGTGTGCCGCTGCGGCAACCGCGGCTGCCTGGAGACGTTCGCCGCCGCCCGGCACGTGCTGCCGCTGCTCCATTCGGCGCACGGCACCGACCTGACCGTGGCGCGCATGGTCGAGCTCGCGCGCGCGGGCGACCCCGGCTGCCGGCGCGTGATCGGGGATGTCGGGCGGCACATCGGCAGCGCCGTGGCGAGCCTGTGCAATCTGCTCAACCCGAGCCGGGTGGTGCTCGGCGGGGAGCTCGCGGAGGCCGGCGAGCTGGTACTCGGGCCCATCCGCGAGTCGGTCTCGCGGTACGCGATCCCCAGCGCGGCACGGCAGTTGGAGGTCGTGCCGGGGGCGCTGGGCGGCCGCTCCGAGGTGCTGGGCGCGCTGGCGCTGGTGCTGAGCGAGATGGGCGACTCGAGCCTGCTGGAGGAGACCCGTCCGGCGGACGCCCCTGCGCTTGCCTGACGGGCGCCGCGGTGGTCCGATGGCTCTGACCGCCCCCTGGTTCCGCTCCTGGTTTCGTCCCCTTGTTCCGTCCCCTGGTTTCGAGTGCCTTGAGTTCACAGAGGTAACGAATGGCATCGTTGCCATGTCGTTAAGACGCTACTTCTTGACGCTTTCTGGGCTGCGCAGAAGACTTCCAGCCACCTCGGCCGCGATGACGCGGCCTCGTCAGGGAGGTATCTGCACGTGAACACGCATCTGCGCCGTGCCGTTGTGGCCGTGGCGGCGCTCTCCATGGCGGCGGGCCTCGCGGCCTGCGGCAAGGCCAAGGAAGCGGGCGGCGGCTCCACGAAGGGGAAGAAGGGCGCGCTGACGATCGGGCTCTTGCTGCCGGAGAATCAGACCGCCCGGTACGAGCGGTTCGACAAGCCTCTGATCGAGAAGAAGATCAAGGAGTTGGCGGGTTCGGACGCCACGATTCTTTACGAGAACGCGAAGCAGGACGCGTCGGTTCAGCAGCAGCAGGTCGACACGATGATCACGAAGAAGGTCGATGCGCTGATCCTGGATGCGGTGGATGCGAAGTCGATAGCGAGCTCGGTGAAGAAGGCCGCAGGCAAGGGCATTCCCGTCGTCGCCTACGACCGTCTCGCGGAGGGCCCGGTGAAGGCGTACACCTCCGTCGACAACGAGCGGGTGGGGAAGATCCAGGGCGAGTCGCTGCTCAAGGCGCTGGGCGACAACGCCTCCAAGGGCCAGATCGTCATGATGAACGGCTCCGTCACCGACCCCAACGCGAAGATGTACAAGGACGGTGCGCACTCCGTCCTGGACGGGAAGGTGAAGATCGGGAAGGAGTACGACACCAAGGAGTGGAAGCCGGAGAACGCCAACGAGAACATGAAGGGCGCGATCTCCTCGCTCGGCAAGGACAACATCGTCGGTGTCTATTCGGCCAATGACGGTATGGCGGGCGGCATCATCACCGCGCTCAAGAGCGCAGGCTTCGACAAACTCCCCCCGGTCACCGGCCAGGACGCCGAACTCTCCGCGGTGCAGCGGATTCTGACGGGTGAGCAGTACATGAGCGTCTACAAGCCCTACCAGCCCGAGGCCGATGCCGCGGCCGAGCTGGCGGTCGCTCTCGCCCGCGGCGAGAAGCTCGACGACATCGCCAAGTCCACGGTCGACAGCGGCTCCGAGAAGAAGATCCCGGCCATCATCGTCACGCCTTTCGCCCTGACCAAGGATGCGATCGGGCAGTACGTGGGCAAGGAGGGCTTCTTCACCCTGAACGAGATCTGCACGCCCAAGTACAAGGCGGACTGCGACAAAGCCGGTCTGAAGTAGAGCGCGCGGCAAAGGGAGTTGATGCGTCATGTCTGCTGCGCCCGTGCTGGCGTTGCGTGGGATTTCCAAGCGGTTCGGTGCCGTCCAGGCGCTCACCGAGGTCGACTTGGAGGTTCGTGCCGGTGAGGTGGTCGCCCTGGTGGGTGACAACGGTGCCGGGAAGTCCACGCTGGTGAAGACGATTGCCGGGGTGGGTCCGGCCGATGACGGGGTGATCGAGTGGGAGGGCCGGCCCGTCACCGTCGACCGGCCCCACACCGCCCAGGAGCTGGGTATCGCGACGGTCTATCAGGATCTCGCTTTGTGCGACAACCTCGATGTCGTCGGCAATCTCTTCCTCGGCCGGGAGACCGTGCGCGTGGGGGTGCTGGACGAGGTGGAGATGGAGCGCCGCGCCCGTGAGCTGCTGTCCACGCTCTCGATCCGGATCCCGAGTGTGCGGATTCCGGTGGCCTCGCTGTCGGGCGGGCAGCGGCAGACCGTTGCCATCGCCCGCTCCCTGCTGGGCGAGCCCAAGGTCGTCATCCTCGACGAGCCCACCGCCGCCCTCGGTGTGGAGCAGACCGCGCAGGTCCTGGACCTGGTGGAACGGCTGCGCGAGCGCGGTCTGGCGGTGATCCTCATCAGCCACAACATGGCCGACGTCAAGGCCGTCGCCGACCGCGTCGCGGTGCTGCGTCTGGGCCGTAACAACGGCACGTTCGAGGTGCGCAGCACCAGCCAGGAGGAGATCGTGGCCGCCATCACCGGCGCCACCGACAACGCCGTCACCCGCCGCCGGGCGCGTGCTGCGGAGGGGGAGGGGGAGCAATGACCACGGACCTCACACCGGCCGAGGACAACGGCCGTTCGCAGGAGGCCCCGCCCGCCGCCGTCACCACGGCCGTCGATCCGCGGCTGCTGGTCCGCCAGGAGGGTTTCGCGGGCTACTGGAGCGAGTTCGGGCGCAAGCTGCGCAGCGGTGAACTGGGTTCGCTGCCCGTGGTGGTCGGGCTGATCGTGATCGGCCTGGTCTTCCAGCTGAAGGACTCCGCGTTCCTGGGCGCCGAGAATCTCTCCAACCTCTTCGTCACCGCCGCCGGCACCGGGCTGATCGCCGTCGGTATCGTCTTCGTCCTCATCCTGGGCGAGATCGATCTGTCCGTCGGTTCCGTCAGCGGACTCGCAGCGGCCGCCTTCGCCGTCCTCAACGTCCACCACGGCATGCCGGAATGGCTCGCCCTGGTCGTCGCCGTCCTCTCCGGCACGGTCATCGGCGCGCTGCACGGCTTCTTCTTCGCGCGGATCGGTGTTCCGGCGTTCGTCGTCACCCTGGCCGGACTCCTCGGCTGGAACGGCCTGATGCTCCAGGTGCTCGGCTCCGACGGCACCATCAACCTCGACGACTCGGGGTTGGTCGCCCAGCTGACCAACCACTACTTCACCGACATCTCCGCGGCCTACGGCCTGGCGACGCTGGGGGTCGCGGCGTTCTTCTGGTTCTCCTACCGCGACAGCAGTCGCCGGGAGGCGGCCGGGGTGCCCAGCCGGCCGCTGAGCGAGATCGTGCTGCGCACGGCCGTGCTCGCGGTGCCGGCCTTCGTGGTGGCGTGGCTGTTCAACCAGTACAAGGGCCTGCCGCTGGCCGTGGTGATCTTCCTCGGGGTGGTCGTCGCCTCCGACTTCGTGCTGCGGCGCACCCGTTACGGGCGGACCGTCTACGCCCTGGGCGGCAGCGTGGAGGCCGCCCGGCGCGCGGGCATCAATGTGGCGGCGGTGCGGATCTCGGTGTTCGCACTGTCCGGCACGATGGCCGCCCTCGGCGGGATGTTCCTGGCCTCGCAGATCAACGCCGCCAACCAGTCCTCCGGCGCGGGCAGCCTGCTGATGAACGCCATCGCCGCCGCCGTCATCGGCGGCACCAGCCTCTTCGGCGGCCGCGGACGCACCTGGTCCGCACTCCTGGGCGTCCTCGTCATCCAGTCCATCGCCTCCGGCATGGCCCTGCTCGGCATCGCCTCCGCCGTCCAGTACATGATCACCGGGGCGGTGCTGCTGGCAGCCGTTGTCATCGACTCGGTGTCGCGGAAGACACAGAAGACGGCCGGGCGGGTCTGAGCGCCCCGTCAGGGGCGCGGGGAACTGCGCGATCAGCCACGACGCGCCCGCAGTCGAGGTGCTCGGGGCTTCGCCCCGGACCCCGGGGGGGGTACAGATCGGAAGAGCACACCTCTGTACACAAAGCACAACAAACACAACCGGG
>NZ_JBSFWU010000092.1:0-29934 GCF_053594995.1 Streptomyces sp. NPDC002536 | reverse complement strand
AGCCGACGCATTGCCCCTGGGGTCCGGGGCGAAGCCCCGAGAACCTCGACTGCGGGCGCGTCGTGGCTGATCGCGCAGTTCCCCGCGCCCCTGACAGGGCGCTGCGGTGCCGCGCGACGAAGATCCGCCGGACAGGCCCTAGGCGTTGCTCCACCCGGCTGTGCTGGAATACGAGTCGAGCAGGTCCACCACGAAGACCAGGGTCGAGCCCGGCGGGATCAACGGCGAGGGCGACTGCTTGCCGTAGCCGAGACGCGGGGGAACGATGATCTCGCGCCGACCGCCGACCTTCATCCCCCTCACCCCCCGGTCCCAGCCCTTGATGACCCTGCCACTGCCCAGGGCGAACTTGAACGGCTGGCCCCGGTCCCAGGAGGCATCGAACTCCTTCCCGGACTCGAAGGTCACCCCGACATAGTGGACCCTGACCACCATGCCCGGCTTCACCTCGGCCCCGTCCCCGACGACCAGGTCCCGGATGGTCAGCTCGGTAGGAGCATCGCCCTCCGGAACGTCGACCTCGGGCTTCGTCAGTTCACTCATTGCAGCCCCATCACTCTCCGTCGAAAGCCCCCGCACGGACCAGCCGGACACGTGGGCACCTCATGCAGCAGATGGTCACGCTACCGAGGATGCCGATTCCCGGAGCACATCGGATCCAGCGGCCACACGTGCTCGGGCAATGGGTTTGCGGCCCGGACTGTGACCGACGCCCTGGTCGAGGCCGGGATGCAGGTGAGACACACTGGCGCATATGCCCTGAGTTGCCAGCTGCGGCGTGTCAGTGCCTTCGCTTGCAGCCATGGGCCTCCGACCTGCTTCTGTGCAGGTCGGAGGCCCTCCCAACTCCCCTAGAAGAAGCCGAGCTTCTTCGGCGAGTACGACACGAGCAGGTTCTTCGTCTGCTTGGGGTGTTGGGCTGGTTGGTTGGCTGACCTGCGGAGCAGCAGCTGGTTGGGGCTCGATGGCGGGCGCTGGCCCGCGTATGGCCCGGATCTTGGTCAGTCAGCCTCAGACGTTGGGGACAACGCCAACAAACTCCGCGCCTTTGTGATTGCCGACTATAAAGGCGAAACCATGACCTTCTCCGCATTCAAGATCTATGCGGACGTAGCCGCCGCGTGTCCCCAGCGGGCTGTCGTATTCATCCCGGTCCGGATGCACGGTGACCGCTTCATGGTCCGGCGCGTAGCCTGCTCGGTCCACAACATCACTGCCGCAGGCGGGGCACGTGAGCTGCCACCGCATGTTCCACGAGCCCTCCGCGCGGGGGACCGGAACCAAGATCTCCGAGTGAGGTTTGGGCATGTGCTTCCTCCTCCGACGGGGGCGGGTGTGTGCTCATCACAGCGGATTGGGCGCCGTGTTGGCCGACAGTTGGCCGATTGTGTGCGTCAAGTGGCGCAAACTGTCCCGTGCTGTCACGGCCCCCACCAACCAATGTCAAATGCCACTTGGGTCGCGTGATGAGGTGGCGCACCGACCGCGCGAGCCTGTCAAATTCATGCACGCGCCTGCCGTGTTAACGCTACGATGAAAATTGTGGGTGAGAAGAGAAAGTCGTGGTGGTTCTGCGTCGACTTTGCTGATGCCAGTTTCGACGGCTCTAGTCGTGAGGGGATGGGTGGCGAGGGTGTCGATTTAAAGCGTCGCGCCGATTCCTCCTTTATTCATGCAGAGTATAGGATCAAGAACCACCTCAATAGATTCGACCGAATTGATGCTGTTTTAGCCCTAAAGAGGGCTATGCAGACCCGACTTGATCACTTGAATGCGATCTACAACTTCAAGCAGTACCCTCAGTGCAGGGATCAAGGGTGGCTTGGTCTCTTGGAATCTTGGGGGGTTATTCGGCAGCGCATGCTGCGTCGCATGCGACAGTTGAGGAATGCTGTAGAGCATGATAGCGCCGAGCCGCCCAGCCTGGAGGAGTGTCAAGACTACTGCGAGGTTGTTTGGTGGTTTTTGCGTGGGACGTCGCCTTTGCTTGCGCCGATCAAGGATGTCTCTCTGGTATTTGGTAGCGGGTCTGAAATTTCACCCCGCCATGCTGGGCTAAGCCTGGACTTCTGCTATGACCCTGTGACGGTCGATCTGTGGGGGCATGTATTGCCCGAGATGTTGTCCGACTCGCCAATCGATGGCTGGGTTCAAGTGCAAACGCAACCTCACCGATGGGCATCGGACGGAGACCTGGAAACGCCCTCTAGGGTTCGACCTGGTGCTCTGTGTATAGATGCGAATGTGTCGGATCCTGGCCTGGTTGGCCCGTTCCTGGAGATCGCCTTTAAGGAGCTTCTCTAAAATGATTCCGGTTGATGATCTCGGATGACCTGTTCTGGGCAAAGGCGGATGTTCGAGCTGTCCAAGTCCGTTGGCGAGACCCACTTGACCCCGCACACCTACCGGAATAGTCAGTCACACGACGTGCCAGCCCCTGCCCGAGCAGTGTCCAAAGCTGTAGCGGCTTAGGCGTGAGCGGGCTTCGTTCTCGGTCAGCCCCAGACCTGTTCCGATCTCTTCCCATGTCAGATCGTCGGCCTCCACGTTGTGGACAGCTGTGCGCCCGATGTCCGCAGCGGTGCGTTCGAGGGCGGCCACGGCTTTCAGTGCGGCCAGTGGCGCCTCGGTGGCCAAGCTGGCCAACTGCTCGTTCAGTCGCTCCAGCAGATCGTCCAGACCCGCGGGCAGTGGCACCGATCGTGACTCAACCTCGCTGACGTGCCGCTCCCAGTCGTCGCACGCACCGGAGGTGTCGATGTTGTGCCGGCTCTCAGCAGCCAGCGCCCAGTCGATCGGGTAGAGGCCGTCGCCGCGCCAGCCACACGAGCAGGAGCCCCGCAGATGGGTCGCCCGCGGGGCACCCAACGTGCCGTCGTAGACCCACCAGTCGCTGAGATACCGCCCAATAGTGCTCGCGCCGTCGAAGTAGACCGGCTTGGGCTCGCTCCCGTCGGCCAAGACCGCGCTGGCCTTGCCCTCATGTGATGCCCCGAACTCTTCGGTCTGATACCCCATGGCTCCTCCTCGCCGCCGCCACGTGTCCACGGCCCAGAGGATGCCCGAGCCACGGTGCTGACGACTGCCAAACGCTTGAACCCATCTCGACCTCGCCGACAGCCCGCTGCTGCGCCTGATTGAAATGGCCGCCTCCCCTCCGCAAGATCAAGCCCCACGCTGGCGGCCTGGCACACTGTCCAGCCGGGCACTGGCCGGCCACGACCACAGGGCCTGTTCGGCATCCGCGGTGACAGATACGCTGGTCCGCGCCAGTTACCGAACCGGGGGTGCGCTCAGCGGATGGGACCGAAGACGGCGCGGGTCGACAGAACGATCCGGGAGTGGATCAGTTCAGGGAAGCTCTCGCCCGGGGACAAGCTTCCGTCGGAGCGCACGCTCGTCGAGCAGCTCGACATCGGACGTACCGCACTGCGGCAGGTGCTCGCTCGGCTCATCGCTGAGGGCGTCCTGGAGGTGCGCGGCCGCAGTTCGTACACCGTGTCATCGCCCGCCGGAGCCGGCGACGACAGCATGACCGTCAACCCTCCCGGCGAGCTGGAAGCGTGGCAGATCCACGGCGAGCGGACCATCTACGACAACCGCTGGGTGAAGCTCGACCTCGTCGATGTCGAGCCGCCGGGCGTCGAGCGCTTCGAGCACCACGTGGTACGCCTGCACCACGTCGCCATCACCGCCGTGGTTGACGATCAAGACCGCGTGCTCATGCTGTGGCGCTACCGCTTTGTGCCCGACAAGTGGGGATGGGAACTCCCGGGCGGCATCGTGGACGCCGGAGAGGACGCCCTCACCACCGCGCTGCGTGAGACCGAGGAAGAAACCGGCTGGCGGCCGACTGCAGTGGAGCACGTGGTCACCTATCAGCCCATGGTCGGCATGGTCGACTCCCCGCACGAGATCTTCGTCGGCCACGGCGCCCAGCACATCGGCGACCCGACGGACGTGGAAGAGGCGGGCCACGTTGCCTGGGTTCCCCTGGCGGACATCCCGGGGCTCATGTCCCGTGGCGAACTGATGGGCTCGGGAACGCTCGTAGCCCTGCTCCACCTGCTGGCGAACCGGCAGGCGGGCACCGCTACAGCCGCTCAGTGAGCTGCTCGATCCGCCGACGGTGCCGCACCGATCCGGTGCGGCTCGCCAGCAGCCGTGCCTGCCGCAAGTGATCCTGCGCCTGGTCGAACTCTTCGCGCGCAAGGTGAGCTTGAGCGAGGTCGCATCGCAGTCCCGATGTTGCCCGGATGAACGTGGGGTCTAGCGCCTCCAGCGCAGCGTAGAGACTGCCGACCGCTTCGTCATCGCCCAGGATGGCAAGAGCATTCCCGCGCCATCGCTCCAGGTGGCCACCATTGAGGAAGATGCTCAGCATGTCGGGGTCACGAGCTTCCTCCCCATCAGGCAGGCAGGCCGCAGCCTTATCGATCGACCTACGGCAGTCGTCCGCCCGGCCGGCGCGAGCGCAGACCTCTGCTTCCGCTGCATGCAGCCAGGCCTGAAGCCGCGGTGACATCCGACTGCCGCCGACTCGCCAAGCATCTTGTACGAGATCAACGGCAAGCTCGGGGCGGCCCGCGTCACACAGTACGTACGCCTGCTCGGCCATCGCGTGCGCGAGATACATGGGCTCGTCCGCCTCCTGGGCGGCGCGCTTGCCCAACTCGTAGTGCCGCCAGGCACGTTCCACTGCACCAACGTCGAGCGCCTGCCAGGCGGCGAGCGTCGCCGCGCCAGCCAATGCGCGCGCCACGGGGCGGCGAGTATCCGGAAGCACCGCGAAGGTCAGGGCGTCCTCGAGCCTCGCAAGGTGCCCCGCCATCTGATCCACGAGGCCAGCGGCCCCCATCTGCCTGTCCACGGTCCGGAGCAGCTCGGTCTGATCCATGAACGTCTTCACCATGGACAGGCTTACGCTCCGAGCCGAGTCAATGCGGCTCACCAGGTCGTCGTAACCGCCGGCGAGGGGCGATGGCTCCACCGAAGAACGCTCACCCAGCAACTCGCGGTCCGTGATGCCGAGCAGGGCCCGCAGGATGGCTGCGTACCTTCGGGAGATGGCACGCTTCCCGTTCTCCCACTCGGACACGTAGACGCGCAGACTGGCCGTCGAGGCCACGTCCAGCATGTGCTGTCGTGCGTGATGTTCGATTTCACGCACGAGCCGTTCCTGTGACCAGCCTCGTGCCGACCGGGCCTGTCGCAGTCCCTCAGCCACTATCAACGCCCCCACAGTGCCCGCCTGTTAGGTCCTCACAGCAGGATGCCTCACATAGCAGCAGGTCGGGAGGGGTTAACAGGAAGAGGGTTAACCCCTGTTGGCTACCGGAGCGTTGGCTCTGACGCTTCCATAGAAGTGCGCAGGAACGGCGAGTTCAAAAGTTCTTGAGCACATGCCCTTGCATCTGGTGCGCACCAGGAGCACGCTACTGGTGCGCACCAGATGAGGGCGCAAATGAACCCGCGGGCTGCCACCCGCGGGCCCTGCATCGCATCCCGGTCAGAGGAGTTCAACGATGCCCAATCAGCGTACGCCCTTGCCCAGGCGCCAGTCCGCCTCCGTGCCGTCGGCCTTCGAGCTGACGACGGCGCTGGCGAAGGTGGCGGTGTTCCTGGACAAGTTCCCCGAGTTGCCCGCGCCGTCGCTGACGGTCCACACCGACAGTGTCATGCTGCAGTTTGCCTTCCTCCCGTCCCAGTTGATGTTCCCGTCCGTGGCGCGTGTGGCCAGGGCGCTGGGTTCGGACACGCACCTGAAGGCCATGTCCGGCAACGGGTGGCACTTCGAGGCGCGCGGCCGGCTGCAGGGTCTGGACGTGGTGGTCTTCGCGGCGGTGTCCGTGGCCACCGACCCGGTGCGGGTGGCCGAGGTGTCGGCGTGATGCCGGCCTTCGTCGGCTTCGAGCGGCGGCCGGTGTGCCGTGCCGCCCGGTGCCCGCGCTGTGGTCACGGGGTGCAGGTCTCGCGGTGCCGTACGGCGGCCCGTGAGATGTGCGGTTCCTGCGGGCACGAGTGGTCGCCCACCTCGCGTGTCGAGCGTGCGGAGGTGCGCTGAGATGCCGCGCACCTACGAGCACGCGGTCCGCGGGCTGCGTCACCCGCACCTGCAGATCGCCAAGTCGCGTTGGGTGTCGCACCGGCTGCGGCGCCCGGGCGGTCCGGCGGTCGAGGGTGTGGCTCTGGCGGTCCTGGACGGCGCGGCGTGTGCCGGGACGGACCCGGAACTGTTCTTCGACAACCACCCGTGCGCGGTCGACGCCGCGAAGGAGATCTGCCGCTCCTGCCCCGTGCGCAAGGCCTGCCGGGCGCGGGCCCTGACCAACGGGGAAGAGCACGGCGTCTTCGGTGGCCTGACGGCCGACGAGCGCGCGGCGCGGCGCAGGAAGGGGCGAGTGGCATGAGCTTCCATCTCCCGCACTCGTCCTCGCAGCCGTACGGGCAGGAGCCGGTACCGGTCGTTCTGGACGCCTACGGGCGACAGGTCTACCCGGTGCCCGTCCCGCCGCCGGCGGTCGGTCATCACTGCGCGGTGTGCCAGTGCGACCGCAGCGCCGCTCCCGCCTCGCGTGGTGCGGTGCGCTGGTCGCCGACTACCGCCGTGGCCGCCGGTGCGGCCGGCGCCCTGGTCGTCGGCGTCGTCCTGGTCGCGCTGCTGCTGTCCGTTGCCGTGGTGGCCGCATCCGTCGCCACCGCCGCGCTCGCCCTGACGGTTGCCGCCGTGGTGCTGCGCTCCCTGCTCCGCGACCAGGCCCAGCCCCAGCGGCTGACGCGCCGCCGCTGATTCCCTCCCAGCCCATCTGACCTTCCCCAGCGCCGCCGGGCCTGTCCGGCCTGTGGTTCGCCCTGCTCGCGCAGGCCCGGGGCGCTGCTCACTTCGTCTGGAGGCCGCCCTCTATGTCCATCCCCGACCGGTCCCGCCCGCCCAGGCCGACCATCGCCTCGCTGACCCGCTACACCACCCAGTTGCAGGGCCAGTTGGCCGAGTTGCGCCACGAGCACGCCGAGCTCCTGGCCGCCGCCCGCACCGCCGTGATCGCGTCCTGGAACGGAGAGACGGAGGCTCTGTCCGTCCTCGTCGACGCCCTCGACCGCCTGGACGCGCTCCCGGAGTACACGCCGCAGCTGACCTCCCAGGCCTTCGAGGCCCTCGGCCCGGCCGGGGCGCCGCTGGTGGGAAGGCGGATCGCGTGAGTGCCCGGACCCGCTGTCGGGTGTGCGGCTGGCGCCGCTCCTACCGCCGCCCGTACGCGGCCCGCCGCGCCGCCCGCACCCACACCTGCCACCCCAACTACCTGAACGGAGGCCCGCAGTGAGCACCTTCTCCTGGCCCGACGGCCGCCTGATCGCCTTCGACACCGAGACCACCGGAACCAACTGGGACACCGACCGCCTGGTCGCGGCCACCGTGGCCGCGGTCGGCGACGGCGCGGACCCGCAGGTGACCACCTGGCTCATCAACCCCGACACCGACATCCCCGCCGAGGCGACGGCCGTGCACGGCATCACCACCGACCGCGCCCGCGCCGAGGGACGGCCGGCCGCGGAGGCGATCGGGGAGATCACGGGCCTGCTTGCGTCGCTCATGGGCGACGGACACCCGCTGGTCGTCTTCAACGCCCGCTTCGACCTGACCCTCCTCGACCGCGAATGCCGCCGCCACGACCTCGTCCCCCTGCCCAAGCGCTTACAGGGCAGTGAACTGGCCCCGGTGATCGACCCATTGGTCATCGACAAGCAGGTCCAGCCCTACCGCCGCGGCTCCCGCCGGCTGCCGGATGTGTGCGCGCACTGGAAGGTCCGCCACGACCGCGCCCACGACGCCACCGCCGACGCCCTCGCCGCCGCGCGCCTGGCCTGGCGCTTCGGCCACCTCTACCCCCGGCTCGGCGCCATGGACCCGCGCACCCTGCACGCCCTGCAGGTCGCCCGGGCCGCGGAGCAGGCCGTCAGCCTCCAGGCCTACCTGCGCCGCAGCAACCCCAACGCCTACGTCGAGCCCGCCTGGCCGTACGTCCCCCACACCACCACCTCCGCCAACTCCTCGGAAGGAGCCGCACGATGACCGGGACCACCCCCAACACCTCGCTCGCGCACCTCCTGGAGCTCGCTGCCGACTACCGGCGCCGGGCCGACCGCACCCTCGCTGAGCGTCGCCGGAGCCGGCAGGCCTACGAGCGCCAGGCCGCGGCGATCACCGCGAGCAACTTCGTCCTGAACAGGTTCTGGAGCCTCCTCGGCAAGGTTCTGCCTGCCGAGGCCTGGCAGGGCTACCCCAGCAGCGTGCGGGACCCCCGCACGACGGCGGTGGCCCACCTCGGAGCCGGCCTGTTCCTGATGCACAGGGCCAAGCGCGACGGTTGCGGCGACGACGAGTGCGGGTGCCGGCACACGGTGACCTTGCTGCGTCCCTGCCAGTGCGGCGACTACATCGAGGACGTGGTCGACACCGAGTACGACCTGGCCTTCATCCTCAGCAGCATCGACAGCACGACGTGTGTGGGGCTGTGCACCCCGTCCGGCTGGCACGAGGCCCCGTGGGAGTGATCGGCATGAGCTCTCCCCTGCCCGACGGCACCGTGATCATGGACCCGGTCCTCCGCCGCGGCCGCTACCTCGCCGTCGGCACGCAGCCCCCCGGGCACTTCACCGTCCGCTGGCACGCGTGGGACGCCGACGGCGCCTACATCGGCTTCGCCACCGATCCCGGACTGCTGTCCCTGCTCATCGCCCAGCACGAACGCCACGACGACCAGTAGCCCTACCGGCCCGCCCCGAAGCCCCCGCCGAACCCCGCGCCCGGGGCGGGCCCCTTCCTCCCCATGCTGCTCTTCGCCCGAGACGGAGACCCCTGCTGATGTTTCCCACCCTGCTGGCCGCACCCGCAGCGCCCGCGGTGACGGTGTCGATCACCCTGCTGCTGATCGTCCTGGGGATCGCGATGTGCGTGTGGGTCGGACACCGCTGGTCGACCCTGCTCGTCGGCCTGCTGATCGGCCTGTTCCTGACCGGCACCGGCATCGCCGACGGCACCAAGAAGGCCGTGACCACGGTCGCGACCACCACCCTCAGCATGCTGTCGGACGCGGTCCGGTGAACGGCGCCATGACTACACCCGAGAACTCCGACCTTCGCCGGGACTGGATGCTCGATGTCGGCATGAGCGCCGTCGGCCTCGCGGCCGCCGCATCCTCCTACGCCGCCCTGCAGGACCTCGCACTGCGAACCGGCTGGTGGCCCTGGCTGTCCTGGCTGCTCCCACTGACCGTCGACGCCTACGCGATGACGGCCGTGCGGGTGTGGCTGGGCCGCTCCACCCGCAACGCCCACGCCCGGACCTGGGCCAAATACAACGCCGTTGGCGGTATCGCGCTCTCGGTCGCCGGCAACGCCGTCGACCACGCCACCGCGGCCAAGGTGCTCGTGATGTCGTGGCCGCTGATCGTGGCGGTCTCCGCGATCCCGCCCGTGGTCCTGGGCCTGCTGGTCCACATGGCACACCTGCGCAACCAGCCCCCTGCCAGCATCCCGAACGCCAACACCGCCGCAGCCAACAGCGCCCCTGCCGAGACCGCCGGGGAAGCGCCCCCTGCCACCCCGCCACAGCAGCCTGCCGACGAGACCGGCGCAGCAGCCCCGCCGCCCGCTTCCGTGGAGCCCCGCGCTCCCCGTGAGGTGCCGCAGCCGCGGCGCCAACCTCGAAGGGCCGTTCCGGGCACTCGACAGCGGGCCCTGCCGCCCGGCAAGAGCGACGAGGAGCTCATCGCCTCGGCCCGGCAGCGCATGGCCGACGGCGGGGAGGTCTCGGCTACATGGCTGATCAAGACCTACGGCATCGGCACCGGCCGCGCCGGCCGCATCCGCGACGCCGCCACCCAAGTCGCCCAGCCCGCGCCCGAACCCACCGCCGCCCCTGACGAGCCCGGCCCGCAGCGCATCCACCTGCCTGCTCCGGAGCCCGCCGAACCGGACGAGACCCCTGACCACCACGACTCCACCGATCCCGACAAGGAGCCCCGCTCCATGACCACCGACGCCCCGCAGCACACCCCGCGCCCCGACGACCACGCCCAGGACATCGACGACACCGTGAAGGAGGAAGCCGCATGACACCCCTGCTGCAAGCCCTGCCGATCGCCGCACCCGCCGCCGGATGGGCCGCCCACGCCTTGTTCCTGGCACGCCGCCTGCGAACCGTGCGCACCGACCCCGTCTCGGGCCTGATGTGCCGCGCGGAATTCACCAGCAGGGCCTTGCGCGCAATCCGCCACCCCCAGGCTGCTGTTGTCCTGCTCGACCTGGACGACTTCAAGTGCGTCAACGACACCTACGGGCACGGCGCCGGGGACGAGACCCTGACCGCGATCGGCCGACGGCTCGACGCCTGGTGCGCGCGGCGGCAGGGCTTCGCCACCCGACTCGGGGGCGACGAATTCGCCGCCGTCATCCGGCTGGCGCCCGACGCCGACCTGCACGCGGAGCTGTTCTACGGCCTGTGGCAGCAGCTCGCCGAACCGGTCGAGGCCGGATCCGCGATCGTCGACCCCTGCGCCTCGATCGGGATCTGCCGGACCACAGACCGCCCCGGGGCCGGCCTCTCGGGCCTGATGCGCGGTGCGGACGAGGCGATGTACCGCGCCAAGCGCCTCGGGCACCGCTGGCAGTCCGCCCTGGCCATGGACGTCTACGCCACCGTCGGCGGACGCCGGATCGGACGCCCCGGCACGGCCCTGGCCGCCACCGCGAACCGGAAGGGGGCGCGGTGATGACCTTCTTCGAGCGCGAGACCACCACCGTCCGCATCCCCAAGCAGCGCTTCGGCTCCCGGCAGAACCCGGTCGTAGTGGTCCTGCCCGAGCAGCTCACCTGGCGCCAGCGCCTCGCTTTCGCCATCGGCCGCGCGGCCTGGAAACGCCGCCGCGTCTTCCTCCCCCTCACGGCCTCGATCGCCTGCCTGCTCGCTACTGCCGTCGCCCACGCAGCCACCCCGCAGCTGTGGGCCGGACTCGCCTTCGTCGCCGTCTCGGGACCGATCTGGCTGGTCTGGGTCGAGCACCAACGCCCCGCAGGAACCCGGCGTGTGAAGGCCTGGCGCTACGCCGTGGCCGCCAAGGTCCTGGTCGCCGGGGCCTGGGCCGCGGCCTGCATCGCCTTCGGCCCGTTCACCAGCGTCCTGCCGCTGGTGTGGCTGCTGCTCACCATCACCGGCCACGTGCTGTGGCTGCGCACCCGCCGGACCAACCCGAACTCGACTGAGGAGAAGAACGCCTGATGGCCACGCCCCCTCCGCCCCCTCCCTTCAACGGCCCCTGGGCCGCCGGCCCGGGTAGGCAGCAGCAAAACGCCTGGAAGAACGCCAACGGCACCCGCGGTGGCGGTGATCGCTACCGCACCACCAATCGCGCCAGCGAATACCACTTCCACTTCGGCAACCAGAACGGAGGCAGCAGCCGCGGTGGTGGCGCCAACGGCGACTCCGGATTCTTCCGCCGTGACGGCCGCAGGCAGGGCGGCACTCACAGTCCGCTGGCCGACCCGGAGTTCTTCTCCAACGTCGACATCCGCAACTACTGCGAGCGGGGCCGCCAGCTGTTCCTGCAGCTGTCCTTCGAACTCGCCAACGCCTCCGAGGTCCTGCACGCCGTCCTCAAGGAAGTGCCCGACCCCGAGGGCAAGGCGTTCGGGTCGCGGATGCGGGCCCGCCGGGTGGCCAAGCGGATGAAGAAGGCCGCCGAAGACACCCGCGACACCGCCAAGAACCTGGCCGCCACCTACGCAAGCTTCCAGCGGGAGTTCGACCCCGAACTCGCTCCCTACCGCACCCGCCAACGGCCCAACCGGCGCTTCGACTTCAACAGCTGACCCCACCCGCACACCGGTCCACCCCCGCACGTGAAGGAGGCCCGAGGGCCGTGCCCCAGACCACCCCCGAGCAGCTCCACGAACTGCAGCTGCGCGCCGCATCCGGCGGCGGTGGCGTCGTCGAGTACCTGCTCCACCGCGTCAAGCCGCACCTGCCGCCGTGGCTCGCGGGCGCCGGGACCGGCCTGGCCTCCCTCCCCGCGCACTACTACTGGGCCAACAACGCTGCCGCCGCGGCCGGGTTGACCCTGGCTTCGGTGGCCCTGACCGGGGTGACCTGGTGGGCGGGCAAGGCCACCACGCAGCAACGCCGCCTGCACTCCGCAATCACGATCGCCGCAGGCACCACCTGGTTCACCGCGGCATCCATCGCCGGACCGGACGCAGGTCCCTTGGGCAGCCTGTACTTCATGGGTGCCCCGGCGCTGGCTCTGTCCTGGAACATCCGTCTGGTCCTGCGACGCAACCCCGATGCCGCGGCTGGCAGCGCGGACGGTGGACTGCTAGAGAAGGTCGGCCTGGCCAAGACCCAGATCACCCGCAGCACCGTCGCCCCCAACAAAGCCACCTTCGACCTGCAGCTCCCGCGCGGCGAACTCACCACCGATGACGTCACCAAGGCCATGCCGCTGCTCGCCAGTGCCCTCGACGTCCCCAAGAACGCCGTACGCGTGACCCCCGACCCTGACTCCGCCTCCCGCGCCCAGCTCACCATCGTCCCTCACGACCTGCTCAAGAACACCGTCCCCTACCCCGGCCCCTCCCACCCCGGCGGCTCCATCGCCGACCCGGTCCACGTCGGCATCTACGAAGACGGCACCCCGGCCGTCCTGTACTTCCCCGGCGACCCGCAGGCCGGCCGCAACGCCATGCACCTGCTGGTCATGGGGATGACCGGCTCGGGCAAATCCGAGGGCGGCCTGACCGCCCTGGCCGAGATCCTCTCCCGACGGGACGTCGTGGTGTGGGCCTCCGACCCCGGCAAGGACGAACAGACCCTCGGCCCCCTGCTGCCCGCGATCGGCTGGGCCGCACTGAACGTGAAGTCCACCGAAGCTCTCATCGAGGCCCTCAAGGCCGCCATTCCCGAGCGCACCAAGTGGCTGGCGAAGCACGGCTACAAGCAGTGGGTTCCCGAGTGCGCCGAAACCCAGGCGGATGGCTCCCCGGGCATGCCCTACCTGATCGGTTGGTTCGAGGAAGCAGCCAAGACCATCCGTGAGACCGACGAGGACGTCTTCACCGGCATCTCCCAGGAAGCCCGCTCCGCCGGCATCAGCCTGGTCGTCTCGATGCAGCGCGCCTCCGGTAACCAGGTCTCCACCGACACCCGCGCCTCCCTCGGCTCCTCCTGGTGCTTCGGCGTACGCAACGAGCGCGACGCCGGGTTCGCCCTCGACGACGAGGTCCTCGACGCAGGCGCCGCACCCCACCTGTGGAAGGACAAGAAGCCCGGCTACAGCTACCTGGTCGCCAACGGCGTCCCCGAGACCTTCTGGGCCACCCCCACCCGCTCCTACCTCACCCCCCGCGAATACCTCGACTGGGTCGTCCTGACCTTCGCCTCCATCCGTGCCGCCCTCGACCGCGTCACCACCGACGCTGCCACGCGCGCCGCAGGACGCCACTTCACCCAGTGCACCCGCTACCCCCTGCCCGGCACCACCAACACTCCGTCGCAGGAGAACACCGTGACCACCTACGACCGCGAGCCCTACGGCCCGGACGAGGAAGACGACTACGCCGACGCGCACGAGCACCAGGCCGACGACGGCCTCTACGACGAGGACGACGACGGCATCGAAGCCGAGCACGAAATCCCCGAAGTCTCGCACGTGGTCCAACTTGCCGAACGGCCCCAGGAAAAGCCCCGCGAGCACATTTCCCCGGCGCAGGCCCGTCGGGCCATGGAGGAAATCCTCGACGAATTCGAGGCCGAAGGCCGCACCCTCGTCAGGCCCGTCGACTTCATGAAGCACTGCGACCGCTACGGGCGCGGCCGCTCCTGGGTTTCCGGCCAAGTCGCCGCCCTCATCATTGCCGGCCGCCTGGCCGAGACCGGCGAAATCGGCGAGTACCTGATCGTCCGTGACGACGAAGCAGCCTGACGGCCCTGACGCGTCAGACGCGTCTAACGCTCCTGACGGCGCCGGGCCCCCAACGCGCGGGTCATGTGCATGCGCGAGCGCCGTCTGACGCGTCTGACACCCCCAGCCTGACACCCCGGCCTGACACCCCTGACACCCGCCAGGAGAGACCACATCCGATGCCCCACGGCACCCCGCAGCAGCCCTCCCGGCCCGAGCACAGCACAGCGCTCGCCCAAGCACTCGCCGCCGCAGGCAAGGGCCTCCCCGTGATCCCGCTGTCGCGCACCAAACTCCCCGCGGTGCGCTCGCCCCACCGCGACGAACCTCCCGCCCACCGCCGATGCCGCGGGCAGTGCGGCCGGCTCGGGCACGGCGTCCACGACGCCACCACCGAACCCGAGGTGATCCGCGCCCTGTTCGCCGCTGCGCCGTGGGCCACCGGCTACGGCATCGCCTGTGGCCGGCGCCCGCACCACCTCATCGGCATCGACCTCGACGTCAAGCACGGCCAGGACGGCATCACCGGCTTCGCTGAACTCGCCGACGACCACGGCTTCACGCTCCCCGGCACCGTCACCGTGCTGACCCCTAGCGGCGGCCAGCACCGGTGGTTCTCCGGCCCCGCCGACGCGCACGTCCCCAACTCCGTCGGCAAGCTGCACCCGGGCATTGACGTCCGCGGCTCCGGCGGGTACCTCGTCGGCCCCGGCTCCCTCACCACCGCCGGCCGCTACCTCCTCGACCCCAACTCACCCGCACTTCCCGCTGCACACGTCCCCCCACAACTCCTGCAACTCCTCACCCCGCCCAAGCCACACCCTCCACGCACGCCGAGCGCTGCGATCGGGACCTCGGGCAAACGCGCCACCGCACTGGTGCAGTTCGTCCTGGACTCCGTTCCCAACGGCAAGCACGGCACCGGCCGTAACGACCGCCTGTACTGGGCCGCCTGCCGCGCCTACGAAACCGGCGGACCGGACGCCGCGAACATCGCCGCCGCCCTCGTCCAAGCCGCCGTCCACAAAGGCCTGCCCGCAGCAGAAGCCCGCGCAACCGTCGACTCCGCCGCACGCAACACCCCCCGGAGCAACGCGTGAGCGCACAGCACAACGGCACCACCAGCACGACCGAACTCGCCCGCGAGCTCCTGCAGGACCAGGGCGTCGACCCTGACAAGAAAGGCCCCTCCCAGGCATCACAGCTCGCTGCCCTGGCGCGCGAACGCTACGAGCTGTTCATGTCCGACGACGGCCGCCCCTACGGCGTCACCATCGGCGGCCCCAACATCGCCCTGCCCCTGCGCGGCAAGGCCGGCCTGCGCTCCCAGCTCGCCCGCATCTTCGCCGACACCAACAACGGCACCGTCCCCTCCCAATCGGCCCTCGCCGACGCCATGACCGTCCTGGAAGGAGTTGCCTCTATGGCCGACCCCCGCACACCTCAACTACGCGTCGCACGCCACGAGGAACAGATCATCATCGACCTCGGCACCACCGACGGCCGCTGCGTGGCCGTCAACACTGCAGGCTGGCAACGCCTGCCCGCGTCCCCCGTCACCTTCCGCCGTTCCGGCGCCATGAAGCCCTTGCCCGAACCCGTCCGCGACGGTGACGGACTCGCCCAACTCCGCAGCATGCTCAACACCACCGACGACGGCTTCCGGCTCCTGACCGCCTGGCTCGTCGCCGCGTTCATCCCCGACCTGCCCCACCCGATCCTCGCCTTCCGCGGCGAGCAGGGCACCGGCAAGTCCAAGGGCGCCGCCATGGTCATCGGCATCGTCGACCCCTCCGGTGCCCCCAAACGCTCCGCACCCCGGGACCTGAAGTCCTGGGCCGTGCAGGCCTTCAACTCCTGGGCCATCTGCCTCGACAACGTCTCGGTCGTCCCCGACTGGCTCTCCGACGCCCTGTGCCGGGCTGTCACCGGCGACGGCATAGTCGACCGCGCCCTGTACACCGACGACGACGTCGTGGTCCTCGAGTTCCGCCGCGTCCTGGCCATGACCACCATCGATGCTGGAGCCCTCGCAGGCGACCTGGCCGAACGCCTGCTGACCATCGAGCTGCAGCTCATCCCCGACCACAAACGCCGCGAGGAAGCCGAACTCGACCAGGCCTACGCCGACGCCCACCCCGCCATCCTCGCCAGCCTCTTCGACCTCCTCGCCCAGGTCCTCAAGGCCCTGCCCGACATCGAACTCACCGAACGCCCGCGCATGGCCGACTTCGCCCGCGTCCTGGCCGCCGTCGACCACGTCACCGGCTGGAACACCCTCAACTCTTACAAGGCCACCGCAGCGGACGCCGTCGCCGACGTCCTCGACGGCGAACCCTTCGCCCAGGCCGTCGTCGACCTCGTCCACGCAGCCGGCCCCAACGGCCTTGCCCTCACCGCAGCACAGCTCCTGGAAGCCGTCGCCGCACCCGAGAAGCTCCCCAAGAAATGGCCCAAAGACCCCACCCGCGCCGCCGGACAACTCAAGCGCCTCGCCCCGGCCCTGCGCACCGTCGGCATCGACCTCGACGACTCCCAACGCCAGCCCCACGGCAACCGCTCCCGCCTCTACCACCTCACGACCACAGAGAGGCACAGCAATCCAGCACCCGGAGCACCCACAGCACCCAAAACCCACCCTGACCAGCAAGAATCTGCGGGCGCTGACTCACACCCCAGCACCCGCACCAGCACCCGCAGCACCCGCGAACCCGCACCATCGGGTGCTGCGGGCGCTACACCGGGCGCTGCGCCATACACAGCACCCGCAACCGTCACCACCCCTGACCAGGCCAAACACCCCTCTCCGGGTGCTGCGGGCGCAGCGGGCGCTGAAATGCAGCACCTCTCTAAAGCCACCACCCCCACCCCGCTGTGCATCGAGTGCGACACCCCGCTCGCCGACTTCCTCACCGCCGCTGGCGAGACCACTCACCCCGGCTGTGACCCCACGCTCACGCCCAGGAGCTGACCCATGCACATTCGCCTCCACGGCACCGAAGACGAATGCCGACGCACCGCCGACCATCTCAGCCGTGTCTTGGACGTCCTCGCCATCAGCCGCGCCTACCCGGACCGTCCACCGAGCCGCCTGGTCCGCATGTACCTCACCATCAACCCGCCCGCCGCCCGATCGTCGAAGGAGAAGTGATCACCCTGGGACGCGCCGCCGACCCCCGTCTTCGACTCGTCGACGTCCTGGAAGAACTGGGCATGTCTCGCTCGGCTTTCTACCGCATGCGTGCCCGCGGCAGGGCACCCAAGTGCAGCAAGCTCCCTAACGGCCAACTCCGCTTTCGCCGATCCGATCTGGATGCCTGGTGGGCTACCTGCGACGCGGACGGAGGTCACGAGTGGGCCTGAGCTACCGAGTCCGCTTCTGGAAGATCCGCGAGCGCTCCGATCGCCGCACCCCGTTCCAGGTGCGGTGGACGGTCGGCATTCGGGAGAAGTCGGAGTCCTTCGCGACGAAAGGACTCGCCGAAAGTCGGCGCTCGAAGCTGATGACGCTGGCCCGCGAAGGGGAACCCTTTGACGAGCAGACCGGTTTACCGGCCTCCGAACTGCGGGCCATCAAGCAGAAGGTCACGTGGTACCAGCACGCTCGCGACTACATCGAAATGAAGTGGGACTCGACCCCGGGTCCCACCCGCCGGACCCTGGCAGATGCCCTAGCCACGATCACCCCTGCGCTCATCGCACCTGGAGCCGTCTACCCGGAACACCGGGTTCTGCGCCGGGCCTTGTACAGCTGGGCTTTCAACAAGAAGGCCTGGAACGAAGCACCTCCCGAGGAGTGGCGCCGCGCGCTCAGCTGGATTGAGCAGCGTTCCCTCCCCGTTGGCGCGCTCGAAGATTCTCTCGTCGTGCGCCGGGCCCTGGACGCGCTGAAGCTCCAGCTCGACGGAAGGCAGGCTGCCGCCAAGACCGCCCTACGCAAGAGAGCCGCCTTCAGCGATGCCCTCGGCTTCGCGGTAGAGAAGGGGTATTTCACCGCCAATCCTCTCGCTGGTGTGAGATGGCAGGCGCCGCAGTCCACGGAGGAAGTTGACCCCGAGTGCGTGCCCAACCCCGCCCAAGTAGGCCGACTTCTCGAAACCGTAGGCAGTCTTCGAGGTCGCGGCCCGCACCTCAAAGCGTTCTTTGGTTGCCTGTACTACGCCGCCATGCGTCCGGCTGAAGTGATCAGGCTGGAGCTCCCGCAATGCCACCTGCCCGAGAAGGGGTGGGGACTTCTGACGCTGCGTGGCGGGGTCGTCCTGGCCGGGAAGGCGTGGACGGACGACGGCACAGCGCATGAGGTCCACTCGCTGAAGAAACGGGCGCTGAAGGACACAAGACCCGTCCCCATTCCTCCCGAGTTCGTCGCCATGTTGCGCGACCACGTAGACCGCTACGGCACGGCCGCCGACGGTCGTCTCTTCCGCAGTGGCCGCGACCTCTACGTCCAGTCCGGCGCCTACAACAAGACTTGGAAGAAGGCCCGTGAAACCGGCCTCTCGGAGCAGGAACAAGCCTCTCTGGTCGCCAAACGCCCCTACGACCTGCGCCACGCGGGCATCTCCTTCTGGCTCCACTCCGGCGTTGACCCGGCCGAATGCGCCCGCCGCGCCGGCCAGAGCATCGAGGTTATGCTCCGCGTCTACGCCAAGGTGATCGCACAGGGCCAGGAGCGAGCGAACCGCCGGATCGAGGCAGCCATGAAGGAGTGGAGTTGAGGGCCTGACTGGCTGGCTGGCCACGAGGCACACAGAGCTAGAACATATGCACAGTTCCGAAAGCCCCGAGTGGATTACCCAAGGCGCTGGTCACGGACTACCAGGTGCTCGGTTGGGCAAAGCCTGCCCGTAAGTGGTCTGTGGCATCCCGACCGCCGCCGCGAGCCTTCAGCGCCCAGGCCCCTGGCCGAGACTGGTCAAGGGCCTGGGCTTCGTGTGCGCGGACCGCTTACTCCCGGAGCAACTCGACTGGATAGCCGAGCTGGGGCCCCTTCGTTGACCTCTTGGCCACAGTGGCGCGCGGCTGGCCGTTCGGGCTAACGGGCGCAGACAGGGGCGTCGGCCCGGGCGACGCCCCCGCGGTGGAAGAAGCGCCTTGCCCGGGGTAGGGAAAGCTTGGCTCTTCCAGGCTTGGGCCGTGACTGGTCCGGAAACGCTGGTCGGCCCTGGGACAGTGGCGGGACAAGGTGGTGCGTACGCCGCATCGCGGGCCGCTTGGTGGCCGGCGCCCGGCTCCTCGTCGAAGGGCCTCCGACCCGCTTCGCCGCAGCTCAGAGGCCTTCCCAACTCCCCTAGAAGAAGCCGAGCTTCTTCGGCGAGTACGACACGAGCAGGTTCTTCGTCTGCTGGTAGTGATCCAGCATCATCTTGTGCGTCTCCCGCCCGATCCCCGACTGCTTGTACCCCCCGAACGCGGCGTGAGCCGGATACGCGTGGTAGCAGTTGGTCCAGACACGCCCCGCCTGGATGGCGCGGCCCGCGCGGTAGGCCGTGGTGCCGTTGCGGGTCCAGACGCCGGCGCCGAGGCCGTAGAGGGTGTCGTTGGCGATGCCGATCGCGTCGTCGAAGTCGGTGAAGGAGGTGACGGCCACGACCGGGCCGAAGATCTCCTCCTGGAAGATGCGCATGCGGTTCGTGCCCTCGAAGACCGTGGGCTGGACGTAGTAGCCGCCCTTGAGTTCGCCGCCGAGGTCGGCGCGGGTGCCGCCGGTGAGGATGCGGGCGCCCTCCTGCTTGCCGATGTCCAGGTAGGAGAGGACCTTCTCCAGCTGGTCGTTGGAGGCCTGGGCGCCGATCATCGTGGCGGTGTCGAGGGGGTGGCCGGGGACGATGGCCTCGGTGCGGGTGATGGCCGCTTCCAGGAAGGAGGCGTAGTGGCCGCGCTGGACGAGGGCGCGGGAGGGGCAGGTGCACACCTCGCCCTGGTTGAGGGCGAACATGGTGAAGCCCTCAAGAGCCTTGTCGAGGAAGTCGTCGTCGGCCGCCGAGACGTCGTCGAAGAAGATGTTCGGGCTCTTGCCGCCGAGTTCGAGGGTGACGGGCTTCAGGTTCTCCGAGGCGTACTGCATGATCAGCCGGCCTGTTGTCGTTTCGCCGGTGAACGCGATTTTCGCCACGCGCGGGCTGGAGGCCAGCGGCTTGCCGGCTTCCACGCCGAAGCCGTTGACGATGTTCACCACGCCCGGCGGGAGGAGGTCCGAGACCAGGTCCAGCCAGACGTGGATCGAGGCGGGGGTCTGCTCCGCCGGTTTCAGGACCACCGTGTTGCCGGCCGCCAGGGCGGGAGCCAGCTTCCAAGTGGCCATCAGGATCGGGAAGTTCCACGGGATGATCTGGGCCACCACGCCCAGCGGTTCGTGGAAGTGGTACGCGACCGTGTCCTCGTCCAGTTCGGACAGGGAGCCCTCCTGGGCCCGTATCGCGCCCGCGAAGTAGCGGAAGTGGTCGACGGCGAGCGGGATGTCGGCGGCGAGGGTCTCGCGGACGGGCTTGCCGTTCTCCCAGGACTCGGCGACCGCGAGCAGCTCCAGGTTCTGCTCCATGCGGTCGGCGATGCGGTTGAGCACCGCGGCCCGTTCGCCCGGGGACGTGCGGGCCCAGCCGGGGGCCGCGGCGTGGGCCGCGTCCAGCGCGGCCTCGACGTCCTCGGCCGTGCCGCGCGCGATCTCGGTGAACGGCTGCCCGTTCACCGGGGTCGGGTTCTCGAAGTACCGGCCCTGCTTGGGCGGTACGTACGCGCCGCCGATCCAGTGGTCGTAGCGCGAACGGTAGGAGACGATCGCGTCAGGGGAGCCGGGGCTCGCATAGCGGGTCATGGGACGCCCTCCGGTTGCCGGTTGCCGGTCGACTGTGCGGGAGGACGCTAGCGCCGGACAGGTTGCGCGAACGTTGCCCGCAGCAGGCGCGCCCGTACCGCGACCGAGCGGCGGTGCGCCGCGCTCTCCGGGAGCGCGGCCAGTAGCCGTTCCCACACCTCCAGGTCGTCCTCGCCCCAGGGGCTGTCCGCCCACGACTGCAGGGCGCCCGCGTCCCCGCTGCCCAGGACCGCGCGCCGCAGCCGGTCCTCCAGCAGGCGGCGCAGTCTGCGGACGCCCGGCGCCTCGGACAGGGGGAGGAGGGGGCCGTCGTAGTGGTCGAGTGCCGTGCGGAGGTCGCCGGTCGCCAGATGGTGTTCCACGTGGGACGCGTCCGTTTCCACCGGGGCGGACAGCCGGTACGGGCGCGAGCCCAGCAGCGGGCCCACCAGGCGCCGCAGCCGGGACAGTTCGGCGCGCAGCGTCACCGGCGGCACGGCGCGTTCGCAGCCGTAGAGTTCGGCCGCCAGGCCGTCGCCGGTGAGGCCCTCGGGGTGGGCGGCCAGCAGCACCAGGATCTCGCTGTGCCGGCGGCCCAGCCGTAACCGGCGGCCGGCCCCGGCCAGCAGCGCCTCGTCCCTGCCGAGCGCCGACAGCGACCAGCCGCCGGCCACGCCGCCGCGGTCGGCGGCCAGCTGGGCCTCGGCCGCGCGGGCCGTCGCGCGGACCAGCGCCAGGCAGTGCGGGGCGGCGAGGTGGTCGCCGCCGGTGATGTCGACGGCGCCCAGCAGCCGCCCGGTGCGCGGGTCGTGGACGGGCGCGGCGGCGCAGGTCCACGGCTGCACCAGCCGGTTGTAGTGCTCGGCGGCGACGATCTGCACCGCGTGGCCCAGGGCGAGGGCGGTGCCCGGTGCGTTGGTGCCGGCGTGCCGCTCGTCCCAGCGGGCGCCCGCGACGAAGTTCATGCGCTCGGCCCGGCCGCGCAGTCCGGGGTGGCCCTCGACCCACAGCATGCGGCCCGCCGCGTCGCAGACCGCCAGCAGGTGCGTCCCGTCGTCGGCGAGGGAGCCGAGCAGCTCGCGGAAGAGCGGCATCGCCCGGGCCAGGGGGTGCGCCCGGCGGTAGCCCTCCAGGTCGGGGCCGGACAGCTCGACGGGGGCCAGGAATTCGGGCGCCGCCAGGGCGGCCGCCGAGCGCCGCCAGGACGCGGCCACCAACTCCGCGTGGGTGCTGGCCACGAGGCACCTCCTCGAAGGTCGTGGTGCGGGAGCGGTGCGGGACGGGGCCGTACGGGGTACATCCGGAACAGGCAGGGGATTGCAGTGAGCACGTCACACGAGACCACGCGCGACGGCACTGCACCACTCCGCGCGGCCCTGCCCACTCGTATCCCCGAACCCCTCTCCGGAACTCCCCGGACCCCAGGAACGGATGGAAGCATGTCCTCCAAGGTGCTCGCCGACATAGTCGAACGGACCCTCGCCGCCTACGTCACCACGTTCCTCGGCCTGCTCATCGCCGACGGAGCGAACCTCGCCAGTGTCTCCGCCGTCAAGGCCGCCGCCATCGCCGCGATACCCGCCGCCCTCTCCGTGATCAAGGGGGCCATCGGGAGCCGCTTCGGGGACAAGGACAGTGCCGCCTGGCTCCCGCGGCGGCTTCGGCAGCAGGCATAAGCAGGCGTAGCGGAATCCCTCCCTTCACACGGGGTGTGCGCGATGCGCCCGTGCACACCCCCTCGCACACGTTCCCGGACCGGCCCGCCGCGCGGAAGACTCTCTCTTGCGAGTCCCACTTGGCGCGACGGGACCGGGCCCCGGTCCATCCCCCCGAGCCGGCGGCCCGCCGCCCCGTACCGCCGGGCGGACGGTACGGGGCGGGGCCATGCACCCGGGTGCAGTACGCACCCCGCCTTCGCTCCGCACGGAGCGGGTGCAACGATGTGCGGGTCATGAAAAGTGGGCAGCAGGCGGGACAAGTGCCGCGAGCGTTGCGAGCCGCCGTGTTCGCAGCGGTCTGCGTGCTGCTCGCCGCCCTGGGCCACGCCGTCATGTCCGGGACCACGGTTCCCTGGTGGGCCGTCGCCGTCGCGCTGACCGGAACGGGCAGCTGCGCCTGGTTCCTGGCGGGACGTGAACGCGGGCCACTGCTCATCACGCTCGCCACGGTGGGCGCGCAGACGGGTCTGCACTCCTTCTTCTCGGTGGCGCAGAACGTGGCGCAGCGGGCCGCGGCCGGTACGGTGCCGTTGCCCCCCGCCGGGGACCACCTCACCTGCGGCGGCCTCCCGTCGATGGCGACGACGACGCCCATGCCCATGGACCACACGTCCATGGGCCACATGTCGATGGGCGCCGGCCACGGTGCCCTCGGCATGTGGTCCGCGCACGTCCTGGTCGCCGTCGTCTGCGGCATCTGGCTCTCCGGCGGCGAACAGGCCGCCTTCCGCCTCGGCCGCACCATCGGCGCGCGGCTGCGTGCCCCGCTGCTCTTCCTCTTCCACGACGTACCGGCCCGCTCCGGCCCGCCGCGCATCCGCGCCGACCGGTCGCGCGCCGCACAGCGGCTGCGCCGGCTGCTGTACGCCCATGTCATCGCCACGCGTGGTCCGCCGGCCGCCCGTGTCGCCTTCTGCTGACGGCTTCTGCTGACGGCCGACGGCGACCGACCAGGCCGAACACGTCACCGGGCCGCCCGAACCCCACGCGGCAGGGCGCCCGGACCCCAGGAAGGACCCAGGGCGATGACCCCTGCCCGAACAACCCTGTTGGGATTGATTTCCCCGGATTTCACGGATTCCGTGGATTCTCCGGATTCACCGGCTTTGTCAGCCGATGTCCAGACCCCTTGCCAGCGCCTTGAGCCGCAGCGCCCGTTCGCCCCAGCGGCGGCACTCGGCGCACCCGCGCAGGTGCGCGTCGAGCGCCGCGCCGGTCGTGCCCGGCGGCAGCTCCTCGCGGTCGACGCGGGCGGATACGGCGGTACGGGCCTCACTGCAATGCACCCGGCCATCGTCGCAGGAGGCCGCCGTGCGTGACGACGAGACGGTGACCGCCTGGGCGCTCGCCGCCCGCAGCGGCGACGCCGACGCGGTGGAGCGCTTCATCCGCGCGACGCAGAGCGACGTGCGAAGGTACGTGGCCCGGCTGAGCAACGACCCGCAGGGCGCGGACGACCTCGTGCAGGAGACGTACCTGCGGGCCCTGCGCTCGCTGGCCCGCTTCGAGGGCCGTTCCTCGGCCCGCACCTGGCTGCTGTCCATCGCCCGCCGCACGGTCGTGGACCGGCTGCGCTTCCAGGCGGCGCGGCCGCGGCTGTCCGACACCGACGACTGGCTGTCGGCCGCCGAACGCGCCCAGTCCGCCGGGCTGCCGGGCTTCGACGAGGGCGTGGCCCTCTCGCAGCTGCTCGACCGGCTGCCGTACGAGCGCCGCGAGGCGTTCGTCCTGACCCAGCTGCTCGGACTGCCGTACGCCGAGGCCGCGGTGGTCGCGGGCTGCCCGGTCGGCACCGTGCGGTCCCGCGTGGCGCGGGCCCGCGAGTCGCTGATCGGCCAGCTGGAGACGGCCGAACGCGGTGTGCCGGTGCGCGTACCGGCCATGGCGGGGTAGGCGGCACCGCGTACGAAGGGGGCCACGGGCGCTGTCGCCCGTGGCCCCCTTGCGCGTGCCGGGTCAGTTGCCCGGCCGGACGACCACCGCCTCGGCCCGCACCTCGCCGCTCTCGCGGAAGCGCAGGACGAACGGGAGCCGGTCGCCGACGCGCAGCCGCGGCGGCCCGGACACCATCACGTCCAGCTCGTGCGGGGACATCTTCAGCGTGCCGTGCGCCGGGACGGTCGCGGAGTGCACCATCCGCATCGTTCCGGCGCCGTTCTTCACGACTGTGCGGCTGAGCATCGCGCCGCGGGCCGAGGGGACGTCGACGCCGACGAGCTCGTCGTCGGTGTCCCCGTCGTTGCGCAGCCGGAAGAAGGCCGCGGTGTCGTCCGTCCCGAACGGGACCAGGAGGCGCGCGTCCTCGACGGTCACGGAGGCGGGGCGGCCCGCGGCGCCGGAGGCCGTCCAGGCGGTCAGCCCGCCGAGGGCGACCGCACACGCGGCGACGGGCACGAACGCCGCGCGGGCGGTGCGCAGCAACGAGTCCTTCATCACGATTCCTTACGATCCTTACGCGTCGGAGCGGGGCGCCGGGACCGGCCGGTCCGGGCCGGTACCGGCTGCCAGCCGCGCAGCCGCAGGCTGTTGCCGACCACCAGGAGGGAGCTGACCGACATCGCCGCCGCGGCGACCATCGGGCTCAGCAGCCCGACCGCGGCGAGCGGCACGGTCACCAGGTTGTAGCCGAACGCCCAGGCGAGGTTGGCCCGCACGGTCACCGAGGTGCGCCGGGCCAGGCGCACGGCGTCGGCCAGGGCGCCCATGTCCTCGCGGACGAGGGTGACGTCGGCGGCGCCGATGGCCGCGTCCGTGCCGCTGCCCATCGCGATGCCGAGGTCGGCGCCCGCGAGGGCGGCGGTGTCATTGACGCCGTCGCCGATGACCGCGACCCGGTGGCCCTTCGCGCGCAGCGCGCGCACGAGCCCGGCCTTGTCCTCGGGCGTGGCCCGCGCGTGGACCTCGGTGATGCCGAGCTCGGCCGCGACGGTGCGGGCCGCGGCCTCGCTGTCACCGGTGGCCAGCACGGGGCGCAGGCCGAGCCGCTTGAGGTGGTCGACGGCGCGGTAGCTGCCGGCCCGTACGGTGTCGCCGAGGGCGATGACGGCTTCGGGGGTGCCGTCCACGGTGATGACGACGGCTGTGCGGCCGTCCTGTTCGGCAGTTCGCACTGCTGCCACGAGGGCCTCGGCGAGGAGGGTTTCTCCGTCCGGCCGCGTCACCTCGACCCGCCGGCCCTCCACCGTCGCGCTGACGCCGACGCCCGCCGTTGCCGTGAAGTCCGTTGCCGGCGGCAGTCCGCCGGCCGTCGCGTGTGCGTGGACCGCCCTGCCCACCGGGTGTTCCGAGCCGGACTCGGCCGCCGCGGCGAGGCGGACGGCCTCCTCGGCGCCGAGGCCGCCGGGGCGGGGCGTCACCGCCGTCACAGTCATCGAGCCCGTCGTCAGCGTGCCCGTCTTGTCCAGGACGACCGTGTCCACGCGCCGCAGGCCCTCCAGCGCCTGCGGGCCGCGGACCAGGATGCCCAGGCCCGCGCCGCGGCCCGTCGCCGCCAGCAGGGCGGTGGGGGTGGCCAGGCCCAGGGCGCACGGGCAGGCGACCACCAGCACCGCGACCGCCGCGGTGACCGCCGCCTGCGGGGACGCGCCCGCGCCGAGCCAGAAGCCGAGGACGGTGACGGCGACGGCGAGGACCGCCGGGACGAAGACGCCCGCGACCGCGTCCGCCAGCCGCTGCACCTTCGCCTTGCCGGCCTGCGCCTCCTCCACCAGCCGGGCGATCCGGGCCAGTTGGGTGTCCGCGCCGACCGCCTCCGCCCGTACCTCCAGCAGTCCGCCGGAGTTGACCGCGCCGCCCACCACGGGCGAGCCCGGACCGGCCTCCACGGGCGCGCTCTCGCCCGTGACCAGGGACAGGTCCAGCGCCGAACTGCCCGCGACGACCGTGCCGTCGGTCGCCACGCGCTCCCCGGGACGCACCACGAAGCGGTCGCCGACCCGCAACTCCGCGATCGGGACGCGGTGTTCGGTGCCGTCCGCCGCCCGGACGGTCACGTCCTTGGCGGCGAGGGAGGCCAGGGCCCGCAGCGCCGAGCCCGTGCCGCGGCGGGCCCTGGCCTCCAGCAGCCGGCCGGTCAGGACGAACAGCGGGACGCCGACGACCGCCTCCAGGTACACGTCCGCCGTACCGCCCGACATCGAGGGCACCAGCGTGAACGGCATCCGCATGTCCGGGTCCCCGGCGCCGCCGAGGAACAGGGCGTACGCCGACCAGGAGTACGAGGCCAGCACGCCCAGCGAGACCAGTGTGTCCATCGTCGCGGCCGAGTGCCGCAGCCCGCGCAGCGCCCGCTCGTGGAACGGCCACGCGCCCCACGCCGCGACCGGCGTCGCCAGTACGAAGCACAGCCACTGCCAGTTGCGGAACTGCAGCGCGGGAACCATGGAGAGCACCAGCACCGGTACGGACAGCAGGGCCGTGAGCAGCAGCCGGGTGAGGGCCGCAGTGCCGGGCCCGTCGTCGTCGGGTGCGGCGGGCCGCTCGGGCTCGGGCAGCGCGGCCGTGAAGCCCGCCCCCTCCACCACGGCGATCAGCTCGGCCGGCGTCACGGCCGCGGGGTGGCTGACGCGGGCGCGGCCGGTGGCCAGGTTGACGGTGGCGCGCACGCCGTCCAGGCGCCCGAGCTTCTTCTCGATGCGGGCCACGCACGCGGCGCAGGTCATGCCGCCGACGATCAGCTCGGTCTCGGTGGCCGGAGGTGTTGTCGCGGTGCTGCTCATCAGTGGCCCATCCCCGGCATGCCGTCCATGCCGCCGCCGCTGCCGCCGGACCCGGAGCCCGGGCCGCCGCCGGTGCGGTGCATGCCGGGGGAGACGGGCCCGGCCGCGGAGCCGACGGCGTACGCGACGCCGAAGAGTGCGGTCAGGAGCAGGGCGAAGCCGATCAGTGCTGCGTACGGACTGAGGGGGTGACGTGCGGTCATCGGGGCATCGTGGCACGGCCCGGCGCGCGATCCGGGCCTTGCGCCCGTTGCGCGGCACGTGAGGATTGTCCCTTTCGCGGCCGGGAACCAACGGCCCCGTCCGGCCGACTACCTGGAGATCGAGGAGCGTTCCGGAAGCCTCCTGCGAACCTCTGCAAACCACTGCGAACCTCCGGGAACTCGAACGCCGGTCCGTACGACTTCTCAGGGGTCCACGACTTCCTGAGGAGACTCCCGCCGTGCCGCCGTCCGAACCCGTGCATCTCTCCGGTTCCGCGTACAAGCGCGATCCCTACCCGCTGTACGCGCGGCTGCGCGAGGAAGGGCCGATCCACCGGGTGCTCTTCCCCAGCGGCGTCACCGCCTGGCTGGTCACCGGCCACGCCGCCGCCCAGAGCACCCTCGCCGATCCCCGGCTGGGCAAGAACCACGCGCGCGGCAACGACCGGTGGCGCGCCCGCGCCTCGATCATGCCCGAGCCGCAGCACTCGCAGCTCCAGGTGCACCTGCTGCACCAGGACCCGCCCAAGCACACCGCCATGCGCCGGCTGATCACCGACGCCTTCGCGCCGCGTCGCGTCGAGGAACTGCGGCCGCGCTTCCAGGAGATGGCGGACGCGCTCGTGGACGGGATGCCGGCCGGTGCCGACGCCGTCGACCTGGTGCAGTGCTTCGCCGCCCGGTTCCCCTTCCAGGTCCTCGCCGAGACCATCGGGCTCCCCGCGCACCTCGCCGCCCGCTTCCGCCGCGAATGGGGCGGCGTCGTCGCCCCCGTCGGCCCGGAGGACCCGCGGCGGCCCGCCTACGAGGAACTGCTGCGCGGGCTCCAGGGCTACATCGCCGACGTGGTGGCCGACCGGCGCGAGCACCCCGGCGACGGTCTGCTCGGCCGGCTGGTCGCCGCGCGCGACGCGGGCGAACTGTCGCAGGAGGAGCTGGACTCCATGATCTTCCAGCTGCTGGTGGCCGGGCAGGAGCCCGTCACCAACCAGATCACCACCGCCCTGGTGTCGCTGTTCCGCCACCCCGAGGCCCTGGAGCGGCTGCGTTCCGAGCCGGAGCTGATGCCGGCCGCCGTCGAGGAACTGATGCGTCTGGACAGCGCGTTCGAGCTCACCACCTGGCGCTTCCTGGCCGAGGACGCCGAGCTGCACGGCACGCGGGTGCCCGCCGGGGACTCCGTGATCGTCTCCCTCTGCGCCGCCAACCGCGACCCCGAGCGCTTCCCCGACCCCGACACGCTCGACCTCGACCGGCAGCAGGGCCCGCACCTGGGCTTCGGGCACGGCGTCCACTTCTGCCCCGGCGCCGCCCTCGCTCGCATCGAACTCCAGGTCGCCCTCGGCACCTTGATCCGGCGGCTGCCGGGCCTGCGGCTCGCCGTGCCGGAGGAGAAGCTGTCCTGGATCCCGGCCGTCCTCGGCCGGGGCACGGCCGCACTGCCCGTGGCCTTCGACGGGGCCGTGTGCCCCCGTACGCGGGTGACCCCGGCATGATGCACAGCACCCTGGCCGGGACCTCGGTCGACGCCCGTGTCCTCGGCCTGCTCCTGCCGTACCACCGGACCACCGGTCCGGCGTCCGCCGATCCGCGGGACCATCCGGAACAGCTCGACCAGATACGCACGTTCACCGAGCGCGGCGAGCCCGTTCTGTTCACGCTTCCCGGGTTCCCGTGCAAGTCCCCCAACCCCGAGAAAGTCCTCGGCCACCTGCCGGACGAGGGCGAACGGCTCTCGCTCTCCTTCCTGGACGGGCTCTGCGCGCGCATCGGCGAGATCTACGCGCCCGGGGCGCGGATGGTGATCTGCTCGGACGGCCACATCTTCGCGGACCAGATCAAGGTGTCCGACGCGGACATCGACGCCTACGGGGACGAACTGCGGTCCCTGATCCGGCGGGAGGGGCTGCAGCACCTGGAGACCTTCGACCTCCGGCAGGTCCACGGGGACCTGCCGCACGAGGAGAAGCGGCGGCTGGTGACGGAGGCGTACGCGCCGCCGCTGGATGCGCTGCGGGCACAGACACGGACGGACGAGGAGACCGCGCGGCTGTACCGCGGCATCACGCGGTTCCTGGTGGAGGACACGCCTGCGGGGTACGCGGGCAGCCGGTCCGCGCTGCAACGGGAGTGCCGGGCGCGGGCGTACGAGGTCATCGCCCGGAGCCGGGCGTGGGGCGACCTGATCGCCGACCACTTTCCGCGGTCGGTGCGCCTGTCGATCCATCCGCAGCCGATGGGGGCGGGGAAGTTCGGGATCCGGCTGCTGGAGAGCGTCGACGCGTGGGCCACTCCGTGGCATTCGGTGGCGGTGCGGGGGCCCTGGCCGGGAGCGCGGTTGATGCGGCGGGCGGAAGCCGAGGGGATGGGGCGATTGGTGTGGCGGGAGGGGCGGCCCAGCCATTACGTGGTGGGGTAGGGGGAGGGGGGCTGGGGGGGGGGGGCCCCCCCCCCCCCGGGCGGGGGGGGGGGGGGCGGGGTGGGGCCCGGGGGGGGTCTCTCCTGGGGTGGTTTGATGCGCGACACACGGGTGCCCCTCTCCCGGGG